>DAOWAL010000063.1 GCA_030634615.1 Candidatus Aenigmatarchaeota archaeon
AGCAAATGCGATCGGTGTAAAGGGGTGGATTGAAAATCTTCAGGACGGCAATGTCGAAATTATTGCAGAAGGCAGGAAAAATGCGCTCGATAAATTAATAGAATTCTGCAACAGAGGACCAGTTGGTGCTGAAGTAGAAAACGTTGACGTCTCATGGGACAAACCAAAGAAAGAGTTCGATATTTTTGACGTTAGGGTTTAGGATAATCTGCAAAATCACTAAGTCTCATACCTTTGATGTTCTTCGGAACTCCGGATTCACGCTTCACTTCTGGAGGAGATTCGCAGGCTTCACATATTTCTCTTTTTCTGACACAAAGAGCGTCATTGATTATATCATTAAACTCGGTTAATCCCTCGGTAAGACCACTGAAAACCTCAAAAATTTCATAACTTTGATGTTTGAAAAGAGATTCAATGTATTCGGCGTATCGTCTCTCTTCTTTAGCATGCAACATTATATTTTTCATGTCAGGAAGGGTTAAACCAGCTTTTATGTGATTTTCATTTTTCAATATTTCCATGAATTCTTGAACTTCGGGTTCAAGCTGCGTATAAGAAAGTGGACTTTCTTCTTTCAACCTGTTCATGTAAACGTCAAGTACATTTGCTTTGAACAAACTAAGGTTGCTAATTTCAGTATATTTCATAATTTCACCAAATGTAATTTCAATTAATTGGGATGGAAGGTTTTAAACGTTTTGGTCAGAAGTAGTTGGAGTTTGGGGAAATATTCTATTATACATCATGTAATCACTATTCTATTTTCAAGAAATTGTAATTGAAAGAATTTAAGTTTTTGTTTTCTGGGGAATATTTTCAGGGAATGAAACTTTTAGTTTTTTGACCGTGCCGCCCATTTCTTCTACTAACCTCTTTGCTATTCCGTAGCCAGTTCTATTTTTGGGTGTGATACCTTTTGATAAAAGGGTAGGTTTGAATTCTTTGAATGTTTTAATTAGTGCGTCTTCAATTTTTACGGAATCCCCTTCAAGATAAAGATATGGGGTTTCCTTGTAAAAATTATCTTTAATGTCGAGGTCTGGGTTCTCTGATTTTAATTTGCTGAGAAATTGGTTGTATTTTTTCAGTTGTCTGGCAATATCGGAAAAATATTGTTCTGCTTGCTCTAGACTAAATCCACCGACAAACAGGTCTATTGCCGCTAAAGTATATCCTTTACGCTGTGAAAGTTGTTCGAATTCAATCTTAACGTATGCATTTTTTCCTTTGAAATCTCTTCCCATGCTATAATTAAAATTTAAAGTTTTTTAAAACTTATGTGTAATCAGATTCTAGGGGAATTTAAAGCCAGACTGTAATCAAACACCGTATTCGATTACTTCGCCTTTACCACCCGGGATGAAACGCTGGAATTCATCTATTGGCAGTTTTTCAATAACAATCTTGTCTTCCGGAGTTGCCTTAATAAGAATCTTGTTTTTTATTTCCCTTGCTAAATCCGCACCCGATGTATCTCCCGGCTTTATTGTAACAAAATATTTGGCATGTTTTCTTAGTGCCATAACTGGTCCTGATATGACTTCAACAGTTTCTTCTTCTCTACTTATTTTTACACCAATTGACACCTTGAGTTCAACATCTCTGAACCATTCTCTTTGACCATATATCATAAACGATCCCTTTGGCAGGTATTCTCCTGTAGGAGGCTGTTTTGATACCTGATCCGGTTTTACTCCATAAACATCAACTGTGGCGAGGCCGGTCGTCCATGCCTTCGAATAAGCGGCGCAGAATTCGGCTGCTTCCTTCCTCGCGTAGTCGGTAATTTCGGTTTCACCGGAGGATTTTATGACAACAAAAGGTGAACCGTGTATATCTGAATGGAACACCATATCGTTTGGTTCAGTATGCTTTCTGACAAGTACTTCATTTGATGTGGCATCTTTGCCACCGACTATCATAAAATCATCACTTGAGTTGAACCATCTGAATTTTTCAAACCATTTCTGTCTTTTCTTAACAACCTTGACAGGCTTTGCAAGTTCTGTAATTTCAGGAACCTCTTCAAGCTTTTGTGTTGTTTCTTCCATCGCAACCTGCACGCCTTCTATTTTTCTCTTTGCCTGCTTTGAACCTTCGTAATAATCTGCCGCGTTCTCCTCAACAGATTTTGTGAAATCAATTTCAACTTCCTCTTCACCCAGCTGAAGAACGACAGTTCCCTCATGCTCTTTTATTTCCTTTATTGCACCTGCTTCCGGAGTGTCTTCAGAACTGGCACGTGATTTTATTTCATTCCATGACAGGCCCGATGTTTTTGCCTTGTTGAGAGCTTCTATAACGCTTTCAACTGTACCGTAATGTGAATATATAATATCTGCTTTTGTTCTCTTTTCAACTTTTTTGTCTTCCCATTTTTCCAGGGATTTTTCCTGGTGCTCGATTATCTTTTCGATTTTTTCCTTATGCTCCTCAACTACTTTTACTTCTTCTTTTTCTACAACTTGTATTTGTTGTTCTGAAAAGAATTCATCAAGTGATTCTGAGAATAAAGCAGTTTGTTTTTTGATTGAACTCTCGCTCATGCTCTGAAGAGGGAATGGTGAAACAAACCCTTCGTATATTGTCGGACTGACAGAAAAATTATCAATGTTTCTTATATTATTGAATATCGCAATCGAGAGGTTAATACCAAGCCTTTCAGATATCGTATCCTCAGGTATGTTTGAAATCGTGCAAACTTCCCTAGCATAATCTGGACCAAGACCAAAGCCTGATGCTAAAACTGCTATTATTTTTTTGTCGAACTTTGAAAGAAATTCCCTGAAGTAGTCGAAGTTAACAGCAAATGGATTTATTTTTGCCGGAGGGTATTTGTATTGTATTTTTGGCTTCACTGCCCTGTCCTTCCATCTCTGAACATAAAGAGGCATTATTATGTTGTACTGATCGTCACAGAGTATAACATTACCGTCTGAAAATAACTCAACAATCATTATGTTTTTACTTGTGCGTATCTCAATTATCCTGTCAAACTCGTGTTGCCTTATTTCGATTATTTTTGAGTTGTTCATGTGCTTTCGCAGGAAAAGGCAGAAGTTTGGAGGGGTCATCGGAGACGGCTTTTTGTACGTAGTTATGAACATCTTTCTTTTATCAAAATACAGCCAGTGAGCACCCTTACCAGGAACGAATATTTCGAACATGAACTGGTTTGTTTTTTTCTTCTCAAGCGTGTACTCGTATTGGTATATTTTCCTTACAAAACCATTGAGTAACAGTGTTCTTAGCTCTTTCACCAAGAATCTCAGATCAAGGGATGTTATCTCTGACTTTTCCATAGTTATTAATTGTAACACCGATTATTTAATTTGATTAAGTATGAATGGAATAAGCCCATTACCATTTATTGTAAACCCTTTAGAACAAGACACCTCATCAAACTTTTCTATGTTGTCCGGTTTTATGTTTGCACCGGATATAAGAATTGGATTCGGGTCTTTCGTATGTCTGTAGTGTGGATAACTTGGATCGCTTGCTGTCCTGTGATCTGATGTTATTATAATGACATTTTCACTAAGGTCAATTTTTTCCAGCATTTTTCCGATTTCTTTGTCGATTTTTTCTATCATCTCTGCTTTTTCTTTTCTTTTTTTATCATGAGAAAGTATGTCAGTTCCGTTTATGTGGAGCCACACAAAATCATATTTTTGAAGTGCCTCTGTTGCTTCTCTGAATTTCCCTTCAAGATTTGTGTCAGGATATCCATTTGCTCCATGGACTGTTATTAAGTCCATGCCAAGAAAACTTGCAACTCCTTTAACTATCGGTATTCCTGCAACACAGCAGGAATTCATACCATACTTGTCCTTGAAAGTTTGGATATCTACCCTCTTGCCAAATCCCCTCATAAGTATGACATTTGCAGGAAATTCTCTTTCTATGTTTGCATGCTCTGCTGAAAGTATTTTGTTAGACTTGGCAGCAAACTTGTTAAGAACACTTGCCGTGAATTTTGCATCAGGAGATTTTGGTTTTACCTGCAGAACAGGAACTCCTTTTTCTTCCGGATCATTTGAAGTCACATTTGCTGAGAGACTGACTTTTTCATCAAGTGGTCGCATAACTATAACAATTCTGTGACCAGCAGATTTTTTGATTTCAAAATGTACTCCGTCTATTTCAGTACCATCGAGAAGATCACACATGTCTTCAAGACCAGTTTCATCCCTGCCGGCCCTTCTGTCAAGAATGTTTCCATTAGGTCCAAGTGTTGCAAAGTTTCCGCGAATGCAAAGATCATCTTCACCTACCTCAACACCAAGCCCAAGTGCCTCAAGATACCCTCTTCCCGGATAGGTTTCCTTATCATACAGACCCATTATGTTCAGGTAACCAAAGTCAGATTGCGGGGTACTATTGTAACCAATGTCCAGTAAACCACATTTTCCATTCTTTGCAAGCATATTTATGTTGGGTTTATTTGCAATCTCATACGGTGTTTTTTGACCAACGTCTCCTCCACCGTCAAGAACCAAAAGAAAAATTTTCATGGTTAAAACTTATATAATAATACTATAAAAAAGTTCGCGAACTCCCAAAACCCTCGAAAATGAACATTAACCGTTTGTTTAAAGTGGTTTTTTAGTATGATTTTTTTTATACTAATGTAATAGTACATTTATCTTAAATTGCATATTTTGACGACGTGTGTTGGTTTTGAGATCAATGTTCATCAGAAACTCTATCTATGGGTCGAAGAAAGGATATCATCTTTCCAAGATAAAATATTCGTGCTCTTCCCTTTTCTCTGGCAATTTTTCAAGCATCATACCCATTCCCTTGCCAATTTTTACTACATCCAGCTTATGGGCAAGTTCAATTGCTCTGTTGAACTTATTTGTCTTCTCTGCGTAAAGCTCAAACAATGTTTCTCCCTTTTTGACTGTGTCACCAATCTTTTTCTTAAAGAAAATCCCAGCTCCTTTGTCTTTTGGTGTTCCGGCTTCCCTTGAAATTATATCGACTGCCTTATTGCTCATCCACAGTATTTTTCCTGAGTTTCTGGATTTGAATTCTGCAACCTTTTTACCCGGGTACAGGTCCTTTGGTTTAATATCGGGGTTTCCGCCCTGTGCTTCTATTATCTCCTGCATTTTCTTGTAAGCTTTTTTGGATCTTAAAATTTCATGTGCAAGTTTTTGGCCATTCTTTTTTCCTGAAAATTCAAGAAGTGTTCCAGCCAAAATCGTTGCCTTGTCAACAAGGTCAGCAGGACCTTTTCCATTTACAAGAGTACTAAGTGCTTCCTTTGCTTCAAGTGTTGGTCCAACGCAATGACCAATTGGCTGATTAGCGTAAGTAGAAATGCAATTAACTTTTATGTTGAGTTTTTTACCAAGCTGTATGAACTCCTTGGCAAGTGTTTCAAATTCTTCTTTTGTCTGTATTTTTGTCTCTCTTCCTGTCGGAACATCTATTACAACGTATTTTGCATTGACAGCTTTTTTCTTTGACATAACAGATGGTAAAAGGAACGGGTCTATTGAAAGAGGATATTCAATTTTTATGTATATGTCATCAGCCGGGGCAAGGTCAACAGCGCCTCCCCAGACAAGACATGCATTCGTCTTGTTGACGACTGTTCTAATTTCATCTAAGGAAAGAGCAACTGGCGCAATACATTCAAATCTGTCGGCGGTTCCTGCCGGAGACGTTATTGCACGGGAAGATGTCTTTGGGATTGTAAGACCTGCAGCAGCAACTATTGGAACCACAAGTATTGATGTTTTATCTCCGGGGCATCCTCCTATCGAATGTTTGTCATAGATTTCCTTTGTTCTAAGTTTAAGGCTCCTGCCAGTTTTTGTCATGGCATCAGAAAGACTTGCTGTTTCAGTCATTGTCATGCCACGATTGTAAAGTGCTGTAACAAATGCTGTAAGTTCGATTTCAGAAAGCTTGTGTTTAACAGTATCTTCAACAATTTTATATATTTCAGCTGGTTTGAGTGTTTTACCTGCAAGCTTCTTTTTAATATACACAAGTGATTCAGGTGTACTAACAGGCCTTACTCTCATTTTCTCATTAGGTTTGATGTCAAAGGTCTCCTGTATTTCCATGTAAAGGCCTATCTCACCTTCCTGAACTATTCTTGCAGCGATGTTAACAATCGCATCAATTTTCTTTTTTCCAAAAGTTAGTTCAACCCTGTCTATTGGCTTGACTCCAAGTTCTGCCGCATCTTCTTTGTTGAGAATAGCAATTGGCCTGTCTGCTTCCAGTTGGAGGAACTTTGCTTTCAAAAACATGTAAAACCCTACTCTCTATTTAACGCCCCACTTTTTTATTGCTTCTGATAGTTCTTTTTTCTTTACCGCATACTCGTCCAGTGGCACGCCTTTCATTACAGCCTCAAGTGCTTGCCTCATGGCCATTGCACCTTTTTCAGTTCCCTTAGGATGACCGTGTATTCCGCCACCGGCTTGTATTATTATATTGGTTCCCATCCTATCTATCAGTTTTGGAACACTGCCCGGACAAAGTCCGCCGGATGCTACTGCAAAAACAGGTTTTATTTTACCCCAGAACTGTTCAAGTACGTGTTTGCCGTCAAGCTCTGTGATAAACTTGCTCTCCATTCCGTCTTCAATTTCACATGTTTCATCGCCACCCATCTTTCCGACATTTGCTGTGCCAACATGAATCTGGTCAACACCTATAAGACGTGAAAGCTTTGCGACTGTAAGCATTGAAATGCCATGCTTTTTACCTTTTGTAAAAGCCGCATGGCCTGCCCTGTGGGCATGTATAATTAAATTAAGATCTTCATTGTAATCGCGAAGTGTCTGAAGGCCAGACCATCCAACAGAAAGTATATCAACCATCATATATTCGCCACCATGATTTTTGACAAAATCAGCTCTTCTGAGCATTTCATGTGTTTCTGCTGTGACATTCGGCATGTA
>DAOWAL010000039.1 GCA_030634615.1 Candidatus Aenigmatarchaeota archaeon
AGACACTTTCAACGAAAAAAAATGCGATATTGGTATTAAAAGGTTAAGAGGATTACCAGATGCAGATATTACTAATCTGTTGTCTGGAGAAATATGTTACTTTTCTTTACTTAGGATGTTCTTGAAAGGGATGTTGCATCTCTGAAATATTATTATGCAACAAGAGTGATTATAATGCTCCCGCCGGGATTCGAACCCGGGTCCTCGGCTTTCTTCGCGAAGTCATTGGCATAAATGCCTCCTACCTTTCGAGCTTTTCGAAAAGCACCCGAAAGGCCGATATCCTTGACCGGACTAGACTACAGGAGCGTTTTTTTGTGTATTGATTGTATTGATTGTATTATTTCATATTAATTATATTACAATACATAGAAGGGTAGTATTTATAAAAATTTAATTGATCACGTTCGTATGAGGATAACTATGCTTCAATTCAAGTTCCATTGATTCAAGAAGCGCTGCTTTTATCTCTTTTTTTCTGGTCTTTGGGTCTAACAAAGGTAGTTTATTTTTACCCCCTCCATTCTCAAATTTACTTACAATTATATCAACCGCACCGTATGGTATAAATGTTAATTTTTTTCCAACATCTAAAACTTTTTTTCTGTTTTTTTGGGAATAATATGTTTATTGTCTTCGTATGCCTTATGAACTGATGAACTGAGATATTCTCCCTTCAACCCACTTAATTCAAAGAGTGTACGTCTAACTGTTTCTATTGTAAAATATTTTTTTCCATTTAGTCCTGTTGCATATCTACGAATTCCGTTCGATACAGTGGAATTGCTTGCTGCATTAATACTACCATTATATGACATAATAATCACGTAGAGTTTGAATTACATCTAACATTTATAAAATCAATGGTGATGGGCCGAGCAGGGATCGAACCTGCGACCTTTTGCGCCTAGGTAATGAAAATTAACTAGGTTCCGCACGTCAAGCGGACGTCATGCCACTAGACCACCGGCCCATTAGTATACCTTTTTTGATAGAACAATTTAAAAACATTTTTCAAGTTGGTGACAGTAACCGTATAAAAAATTAATAATCTTCTATATTTTATGGTATCAAGAATTTCTGTTTTTGAAGTAATTAAATCATATTTACTTGAAAATGATCTTGGTTCAAAAGATTCTAGAAATATGCTATACTCGAATAAAAATGCTTACGAAATGCATCTTGCAATAGTATTAAACATCTTAAATGAAAATGGTGTAAATTCAGTAGATGAACAAATTAACGCAGAATTCAAAAAAATTCTCGAAAATGGATTCTAATAATAAATGAAACGCTGGGAGCAGGATTCGAACCTGCGCGGGATTGCTCCCAATGGATGTCTCTTAAGTCACTGGCAAAATTTGCCTCGTAACATCCAATTCGAGTCCATCGCCTTAACCAGACTCGGCCATCCCAGCGTGGATAGATATTAAAATAGAGTAATCATTATTAAAATTTATGAAAATCAGGGTTAAGCTTCACAAAGGTCCAAAAACAGTAGACATTGGGCCTAAATTCAGAGTAATTGATGTGCTTACGAAGCTGGGGATAAATTCTGAAACTGTTCTTGTAAAAAAAAGTAATGATATTGTTTTGGAAGAGGAAATTCTCAAAGAAAACGATGAAATAGAAGTAATCAGAATAATATCCGGTGGGTAATTATGCAAAAATGTACTAGATGCGGAAAGAAAGCTGTCATACACAGAAAGTATGAAGGATCTTACCTATGTAGTTCACATTTCATAAAAGCAATTGAAAGCAAGGCGAAAAGAACGATTCGCCAGAGTGGAATGGTTGATCGAGGAGATAAAATAGCGTTTGCTCTTTCAGGCGGAAAGGATTCATCTGCTGTCATGTACTTAATTAATAAAGTGTTCGCAAACAGGGACGACCTTTCTTTTGTTGCATTCACTATAGATGAAGGCATACCTGGTTATAGGGATGAAAGCATTGAAATTGCAAAAAAGCTTTGCAGTAAACTTGGAATAGAGCATCACATTTTTTCATTCAAGGATGAATTCGGTATGACGTTGGATGAGAAGGTTAAAGAGTCCAAGAAATCAAAGAAATGGGAAGGAACAGCATGCACATACTGCGGACTTGCCAGAAGATGGATGATGAACAAAAAATCAAGGGAGCTTGGCGCTACAAAAGTGTGCGTCGGCATGAATCTTGATGATGAAATACAGGGGATAATGATGGATTATCTTAAAGGTGACATTTCAAGGCTTTCAAGAATGACTGGCGAACCACTATCTAAAAATAAATTGTTCGTTTCCAGAATAAAGCCATTCAGGGACATTCCTGAAAAGGAAGTAGGTCTTTATGCAATTTTAGTTGGTCTTGATGTACAGGAAGACGAGTGCCCGAATCTCGAAGGGCCAAGATTCCGTGTCAGGGATTTTCTAAATGAATTTGAAGCAAACAGCCCTGGTATAAAATTCTCAACTGCAAACACGTTTAAGAGACTTGCACCGGCAATAAGAGAAGTCGCTAAAAAGGAAGGCACAAAGCTTATCAAATGTACAAAGTGCGGCGAACCAAGTTCTCAAAAAGTGTGCAAGACGTGTGAATTGTGGAAACAATGACATTTTTAAGTATATAACATCGTTATAATTCACTTATAAATCCAAATAAACATATTTAAAGCAATATTTACTATTAATTGATGATAACATGGACAATATATTAAAAAGTATGAAAACATCAGCATTGTACAGTGAAAAAACAGTAAAACTTCTATACAATGATAAAATAATAAAATTTACATTCAATTATATTAATTTACCAAAAAGTCGACATGTAGATAGCATAACAACTGAAGAAAAATTAAAAAAATTCTCAAGAGATGATGAAAGAGAAATAGAGTTAAAGTTCAACAAATATATGGACGCAGTTGAAAACGTCGGGAAAGGAAATCACGTATATACAATTTCTGATAATGGTGTAAATATCTATCTTAAAAACAAAGGACCGGGTGAAAAAAGAACCAACATTTTAGGATTAAAAGTAAGACTACCGCTAAGGAAAATCAAAATAAGAAAACAGTGTAAAATGGGTGGTGCAAATATAATTCGTGTACCAAAAAACAATTACGATCGTAATATGTTATACGTGGCACATCTAGGGAAAATCGGAGAAAGTGGGTATACTGAAGAAGGGTTTGATCATCTAGTGATTGGAAGTACCAATAATCTTCAGAAGTTTAAGAAAAAAATCGAAGGTATGGATATAATTTTCAAAAAAACAGAAAAAGATGAAACACTCAAAAAAATACACGATCACATGAAAAGCGAGTAAAATAAATAATAATTATAAACCCTCATGCAATCTAATTCTCATGACTGGAAAAGAAATCATTCAAAGAGGAGCTGAAGCTATAATTTACCTTGAGGAAGGGAAAGTGGTAAAGGAAAGAATATCAAAGGGTTATCGCGTGCCTGAGATTGATCGCAAGATACGGAAGCAAAGGACAAAAGCTGAAGCTAAACTGATGATTAGAGCAGCAGACTGCGGTGCTAATGTACCAAACGTTACTCTTGATGACGATTTTAAGCTTGTTATGGACCATTTGAAGGGTGAAAAGGTAAAAGATATATTAAACGATGTCGATAACGAGAAAAGGGCTGATATATGCTCTAAAATGGGCGAAATCATAGCTAAAATACATTCATCCGGCATTATTCACGGCGATTTGACAACTTCTAACATGATACTCGTGGGGAATGATGTTTATTTTATAGATTTTGGACTTGGCAAGTTTTCCGAGAAGGTGGAAGACCAGGCAGTCGACTTGTTTTTACTGAATGAAGCGCTGAATTCTACACATACTAAATTTCTTTCCGAATGTTGGGAAAAAATCATAAGTATTTACAGCAAAAAACACACAAAGGCAAAAGAGGTCATTTCGCGAATGGAAAAGATTAAAAGCAGGAGAAGATATAAATAACCGTTACTTCAATATAAAGGATATTATTAATAGGGGAACACTATGGCAGAAAACGAAAAACACGAAGAAACAAGGCAAGAAATTGAAAAGGAAGAAGAACTTCTTGAAGAGAAAAAAGAAGTCGAAGAAAAGGCAAAACTTGATACCAAAGATGAAAAGAAAATAGAAAAGGAAATCGTCAGCGGTAAAAAAACAGAAGAAAAAGTGGAAAAAGAGATTGTCAAAGAACATGTCGTAGAAAAGAAAAAAGACTTCAAGAAAAGTGGAAAGGGCTTCAAGAAAGGTAAAAGAGGCAGATTCCAAAAAGAAGAAATCGATTTGTCAAAGTGGATCCCAAAAACACAACTTGGAAAGGATGTTGTCGCAGGTAAATACAAAACATTAAACGAAGTTCTTTCTAAAGGTGAAATAATTCTTGAACCTGAAGTTGTTGATTATCTTGTACCAGATCTTAAGGATGAACTGATCTACATTGGCGGAACTCCTGGTAAAGGTGGCGGTATAAGAAGAACTCCAACAAGGATGACTGCAAGGATGCATAAATCCGGAAGGAGATTTAAGCTTACAGCCCTTATCGTTGTCGGAAACGAAGACGGTATTATCGGTATCGGAAGAGCAGTTTCAAATGAGCACAGGGTTGCAATATCAAAAGCACTTGCCCAGGCAAAACTTAATGTTATTAATGTGAAAAGAGGATGCGGCTCATGGGAATGCAACTGCGGAGGAAAACATTCAATTCCATACAAATCACAAGGAAAAACAGGTTCTGTTAAAATAAAGCTTTCACCGACACCAACTGGTGTAGGTATTGTAGCTGACAATGAAACAAAGAAAATAATCAGACTTGCAGGAGTAAATGATGTATGGGTAAAAGCGTTTGGAAAAACGTCAACAAGAATTAACCTCGCATTTGCTGTTTTTGAAGCACTAAAAAACCTCAGTAACACTAAAGGTGATATATAATGTATGCGGTTATCAGAATTCGTGGAAGCATTGACATGCAGAAGCCTATTAAAGATACTTTGAAAATGCTCAAGCTTACAAGGGTCAATCATTGTGTTTTGTTAAGAGAAGAAGACCCGAAAGTCAAAGGCATGGTACAAAAAGTGAAAGACTTTGTTACATGGGGAGAAATTAACGAAAAAACACTTGAAAAAATGGTTACAACAAGAGGGAGACTTGAAGGAGACAAACCTCTTGATGAAAAAAAGGCCAAAGAAGTCAGTACAAAACTTCTGAAAGCCAGGAAAATGAAAGATGTTGAAGGAATTAGACCATTCTTCAGACTTGCATGCCCTAAGAAAGGATTTGAAGGTATTAAACAGGATTTTCCTAAGGGAGCATTAGGCTACAGAGGAGAAAAAATAAACGAACTCATTGAGAGAATGATGTGATATTTATGAGTAGAACGAAAATGACAAAGCACAGGAAAAACAGGGGTTCAAGAACCTGTTCAAAAGGCGGAATACAGCCAGGCGGAAGAGGCGGTAAAGGAAACTCCGGCTCTAAAAGTCACAGAAGATCATGGTACAATAATAATGCAAAAGATCATTTCGGTAAAAGAGGTTTTATCCACAGAAATGCAAAAACCGTGAAAACAATTAACTTAAGAATACTTGAAACTGTTGTTGGGGATAAAAAAGAAATTACTGTATCTGATTTCGGTTACGACAAAGTACTTGGATCGGGAACTTTTTCAAAGAAAGTAACTGTTAAAGCAAATTATTTTTCAAAGTCTGCAAAAGAAAAAATAGAAAAAGCAGGCGGCAAAGCAGTTGAACTTATTGGTTCAGCTGAAACATTTGAAAAGGAAACTGTAGAATCGGAGTGATTCCGAATGTCTTCTGTTAAAAAATGTCCTTCTTGCGGTTCTGTCAACATTACACTTTGGATGGGCGGAAACCTTGGTATACAGTATCAATGCAAAGACTGTAAATACCACGGACCGCTTGTTGTTGAAGAAGACGAGTAATAAATTGTTACTTCTAAGTAAGTAAGGTATTTAAAGTTTGCATACAAATAAAGTTAAGGATTTGGTTAAATGGTATTTACAGAAGCGTTAATGATTGGGGGTTTACTCTTAAACCCAGGAGCAACAAATGATGAGGCCCAATTGATACAAAAGCAAATCGGCACAGACATGGCTATATTCAACACGGGTAAAATTAAATATATAGAAGATGGCTGCGGTGGTGAATTTAAATTTGGGAACAGTAGTCTCATTGTACACAACAAAATAAATGGCAAATCAGGAACAGGGTTTTTCTTAAACACTTATGTTGGTAACGTAGGGATACATACAGACATTGTGGATTTCGACGGAAATGGCACTATTGATTTTGTTACTATAGAAAGGTCAAAAAGGAAACCATATTCTAAACGCAAATTAGCTCAAATCATTGACATACATGGTCCCAATACTGTTATTATAGATCACGAGAACCCACCATACACACACAAGTTAGTTACAGATAAAAATGGAATAGGTCCATATCAGGATTTTGTGGATACATGCAACAAAGTAAAAAGAGACTACTTTGGAAATTTACAAAAAACAAAGATGAAAAACTACCAGTTAAACCAAATGAGATAGTGTTTTTTCGCTTCATTAAGCGAAACTTATTTTAACAATGCTTATAAATATATTCATTAAAGGTTTTCCTATGGCTGGACTAGACGAGATTTATCTTGGGATATTAAAAAAACTCCCTGGTGTTGCAGAGCCCATTAAAAGGCAGACTTTCAAAGACAAGTTGAAATGGACTGGTCTTATTCTTGTCATATACTACGTAATGTCCCAGATCACAATCTACGGCATATCAAAAACTAACTATGAATATTTCAAATATTTGGAAATCCTGATGGGATCAACATTTGGTTCTCTTCTTACACTTGGTATTGGTCCGATAGTTACAGCGTCCATTATACTTCAGTTGCTTGTAGGATCTAAGATTATACCATGGGACCTTTCAAGTGAAAGGGGTAAAATGCTCTTCCAGGGAACACAAAAACTTGCAGCAATATTACTTTGTTTAATTGAAGCAATTGTGTATGTAGCATTCGGTGCAGTTACTGCTAACCCAGGATTCTTTGCAATAGTTGTACTCCAGCTCGCTGTTGGTGGATGGATAATAATATTCATGGATGAACTCATATCCAAGTGGGGATTTGGTTCCGGTGTCGGTTTATTCATTATAGCAGGTGTTGCAAAGACTATAATTGTTCGTGCAATAAACCCATTCACATCTGACGGGGTATTTTCGCTTTCAATTCAAAACCCACCATCCGGTATCATACCAAACGCAGCACTATTGATTGGATCCGGTGACCCTATGGGCGCAATGCTTATAATTTTACCAATTGTAGCAACAGTAATAGTATTTTTCCTTGTAATCTATGTGCAGGCAATACGTGTAGAAATTCCACTGGCATTTTCAAGTGTCAGAGGTTTTGGTAGACGATGGCCACTTAAATTCCTGTACACTTCAAACATACCAGTTATACTCATCGCAGCACTTCTGGCAAACGTACAGGTATTTGCAAGAATGCTTTCCCAAAGAGGCGGGGCAGACTGGCTTGGAACATTTGATTCAACAGGTAACCCAATAGGCGGACTGATATTTTTCCTTATACCACCAAGAACAACAGCAATATCAGGCATAATGGTTTCAATTGGTCTTTTTGCTCTCATGGGAGCGTTGTTTGTATACTTCACCAAAAAATCCGGTGGACTGGGCGGACTTAAGATAGTTGCTATTTCAGGTATTGCAGGAGCATTGATATGGTATTTCGGTGTCTCTGCCATGGGTCTTACAGCCCTTGCAGCAATCAACCCGATTGATATATTAAGGCTTATTACATACTCACTTCTGATGATAGTAGGTTCTATAATGTTCTCGTTCTTCTGGGTGAGCACTGCAGGAATGGATGCTAAAAACGTGGCAGGGCAGATAGAATCTACAGGTATGCAGATACCGGGTTTCAGACGCGACATACGTATAATTGAGCGTGTTCTCAACAGATACATACCAGCTTTGGCAGTACTTGGCGGAGCATCAGTAGGATTCTTAGCAGCATTTGCAGACTTCACTGGAGCACTTGGTACAGGAACTGGTATACTTCTTGCTGTTATGATTATTTATCAGCTTTACGAAGAAATAGCACAACAGCACATGGAAGATATGCATCCATCTGTCCGAAGATTCTTCGGTAAGTAGTTGTTTTTTAAAACTAATTACAGTAATGAAAATATGAAATTAAAACCATACGCAACTGAAAAATTACTTGACGGTAGAATTATTGAATTCTATAAAGTTTTTAAAGATCTTGATGATCCCAATGTTCAATTAGATATCGCGTTTGGAAGAGGGGGTAGAAGTACGAGGTACTATGTAGTTCCATCAACAGGTGGTGGTGGAACTATGAACAAAAACGATACACATGACGATATTAAGAAAAGATATATTGAATTTGAAAATATTTCTGACTAATTTATATACATGATCATATGAAAGGCACTTACGTAATTTTTGATAACAAAAAAAGATTTAAATAGTATCGTATTATAAAATATACATATGTATGATAAATTAAACATAACCGAAAACCATCTGCAAACCCTTTCGCTGTTCACAAATGGCTTCAATAAGGGATATTACATAAGAGAAGTTGAAAAATTGCTTAAAATAAGTCCACGGACTGCACAACTTATTCTCGATGATTTGGAAAATAAGGGAATTCTGGAATCAAAGACCATTGGAAAAATAAAGATGTATGAACTAAAAAGAAACAGTTCTAGCCAGAGATATATGACTTTCACAGAGCAATACAAAGCGATAACTTTTTTTGAGAAAAATCTGTTGATAAAAGAGATTGTGGAAAAAACAAACAAATTTATCAGTGGAATGGGTTTTATTTTCGGAAGTTACGCCAAGGGAAACGCAAACAAGGATTCTGACCTGGATATTTTTGTTGCTGGAAAGTGTGACAAAGAAGGCATTAAAAAGGTTTCAAAAACGTACGGAATCGAAATAAGTGTGAAATGCTATCCGTTAAAAATCTTTGAGAAAGGCCTTGTCAACGACATTTTGATAAAGGAGATGTTAAAGAATCATGTAGTGTTCCTAAATGCTGAACAGTTTGTTAAATTGGTAATGAAAAATGAATAGAATAAAATGGTGCGCAGGTAAAAGAGAAGGATTAAGTCTTATAGAGCCGAACTCAAATCTTGCAGACGCATATATAAGAAAGGCGGAAGAAGCGCTGGGTTCCATGAGAGCTGACATATCGAAAGATTGGAAGATTTCAACTGCGTATTATACGCTGTATTTCTCTCTTTATTCAATTTTAA
>DAOWAL010000116.1 GCA_030634615.1 Candidatus Aenigmatarchaeota archaeon
GACTCTTGCAGCAGCACCAATAGGCTTACCGAAAGATGCTCTCATACCCGATGAAAACCTATCTGCACCTGCACCTGTTGCAAGCGGGTTTTCTCTAAGAACATGATGTGGGAAAACTAAAACTTTAAGGAAGTAAGTTCCTTCTCCAATGAATTTTGTGAGCGACTTTGAAAGGGCAATCCTTGCAGCTTCAAGAGCATTGTGCCTTATCTGTACAGGATTTTTGGAAACAAGATACATTTTTGTTGTATATTCAGGTTTCATTTTACCTGTTTCAAATCTGTGTATTTTAAGGTTTGGCCTGACTTTAACATAACCCCTCTTAGGCTTTCTGAGAGAAATCCTAGTGTAAGGTCTTTCCAGTTTCCTGTAACATTTAGCTGGTCTTATTCCCATATGAATCACTTAATACTGACTCGATATTCCTATATATTATTAATAATGGTTTAAATAGCTTGTGGATAGTACAGGTTTAAAAAATAACCCCCAACTAAAATTTATGCAGTATTTTGCATTTGCAGGGTCGCTCGTACCAGAAGACGATTTCAAGTACATGTATTCAAATGAACTTAAGATAGAATATCTTGTCCCGCTTCTGATTTGCGAAGACAACGAAAAAATATCACATGAAATAAAAATTATAAGAAAGGCCATCAACGAAATAGAGTTCTACATCGGCCTCAACTTAAATGACATAAAAATCGGAAAAGAAAACGGAATGCTACCATTACAATTATCAAGACTTCACGAAGTTGGATTGATAACCCCTTCGGAGAAGTTTGAAGTGAATGCGGCACTGGAAAGAATGGAAGAATTTGGAAACAACATAAAGGAAGAGTACAAAAAGGCTATGGAGAAAATGAATGACTAACTCTGAGCAATTCCTTTCCATTCTTTCAGGGCTTTTTCGTATCTTTCCATGTTTCCTGTATCGAACCACTGTCCACTGAAAGGAAAACCGTACAATCTGCCCATTTTGGCAAGTTTTGGGAATATTTCCTTTTCTATCGAACAATTTCTTTTTGGTATCATTTCAGCAACTTCAGGCTCAAGAATGTAGAATCCTGCATTTATGAGGTTTGACGGAGAATCTTCTTTGCTTGGCTTTTCAATAAAATCCATTATCCTGCTTCCGTCAAGCTTTGCAACGCCGTATTGTGACGGATCACTCACAGTTGTCAGGGCAATTGTTGCAAGTGCGTTGTTTTTCTTGTGAAAATCATACATGTCCATTATGTTTATGTTTTTGAGTTCATCGCCGTTTGACGCTATGAAAGTCTTTTTCAGCCTGTCTTTTGCAAGCGCAATTGGCCCGGCTGTGCCCATTGGTTCGGTTTCTTCGACAAAATTTATGCTCATGCCAAGCCTTTCCCACTCGGCTTTCTTTTCCATTATCTTTTCTTTCATGTGTCCGACTGAGAGGAGTACGTCTGTAACGCCGTATTTTTTGAGAAGATCAAACATGTGTTCAATAAGCGGTTTGCCCTGCACAGGAACGAGTGCTTTTGGTATTTCATAAGTTATTGGTCTAAGTCGGGTTCCTTTCCCGCCTACTAAAATAAGGGCCGTGTCAAGCTCTCTGAAGTTCATGTGTTTTGATAAAATGGACTCGACAGCATGCGACCTGTTTCTTATGTTTATGCCGTCGACCATCCTGTCAACTTTCTCAAGGATTTTGTCCTCGATAGTGAGCGTTATCCGTTCTTTCATACAAAGTAATATTTAATCACACTATAAAAAGTTTATTTCACTGTTTTGCAGCAAACGCCGAACCTATCATGCACATCTTCTTAACGCGTCTTACATGCCTTTCTTCTTTGGTAAATTCTGTTTTCAGGAATGTTTTGACTGTACTTAGTGCTGTTTTTTCATCAATAAACCTTGCACCGAGGCACAAGACATTAGCATTGTTGTGCTCCCTGCCCGCTTTTGCTAATTCAGGTGACAAGCATAGTGCTGCCCTGACACCTGGAAATTTGTTTGCAGCCATGCTCATTCCTATGCCGCTGCCACAGATTAGGATTCCGAACTCGTGTCCACCAAGCACTGATTCTGCAACTTTCTTGGCATAATCAGGGTAATCGACAGATTCAGCAGAATCCGGTCCCATATCGTCGAATTTATAGCCTTCTTTATCCAGAAATTCTTTTATCTTCTCCTTGAGCTCAAAGCCTGCATGATCAGAACCAATTGCAATCTTCATGCTAATACTTTTACGAAATGATATAAAAAATTTAAACTGTCCCGACAATTCTAATCATGGTTAAGATATCGCCTTCGGTTCTGTCAGCAGATTTCGGTTGTCTTAAGGAATCACTTAAACCTGTGAAGGAAGCTGAATGGCTCCATATTGATGTAATGGACGGACATTTTGCTCCTAATATTACAATAGGACCATTTGTCGTCAAAGCCCTAAGGAATATCACTAACCAGTTTCTGGACGTACACCTTATGATAGAAAATCCTGAAAAGTACATCGAAGCTTTTGCTGATGCTGGTTCTGACCTGATAACAGTTCACGCTGAAGCATGCAAAAATTTAGAAAAAATAATTGATATGATCAGGAAGAAAGGAAAAAGAGTGGGTATTTCAATTAATCCAAAAACACCTGTGAGTAAGATCAAAAAACTTTTGCACAAAATCGACGTTGTTTTAGTAATGAGCGTAGAACCAGGATTTAGCGGACAGAAGTTTATGCCAAAATCTCTTGACAAAGTAAAAGAACTTAAGAAAATCAAAAAAGAGAAAGGATTTGATTACGAAATAGAGATAGATGGGGGCATAAGCAGGGACAACTGTGCAGAAGTTGCAAAGGCCGGGGCCGATGTACTGGTTTCGGGGTCAGCCATCTTCAAAAGTGGTGATCCTGCAGGTGAAATCCGTGAATTCAGAAAAAGATGCCAAATTTAAATACAATTTCAAATTAATGCTATAGGAGTTGATTAAATGGACATATTTGTTGATTCAGCTGAATTAGAAGATATCCGTAAAGCACGGTCATACGGGATTTGTGCAGGTGTTACTACAAATCCGTCTCTTATCAAAAAAGCTGCAGAGAATCTAAAAAAGAGCGGGAAAAACGTAGACATGGAAGAATATATCAAATTGATATGCAAAACAGTTGGAAAAGGCAAATCAGTAAGCCTTGAGGTTGTCAGTTTGAATGCTGAAGATATGATAAAAGAAGGTATAAAACTTTACGATAAATTCAACTCCGTTGCAGGAAATGTTGCAATTAAAGTTCCTGTAAGCACATCCACAAAAGATGACGACGACCATTACGAAGGTCTCAAAGCGATCAGGGCACTTGCGGATAAGGGAATACCGGTTAACGCAACACTAATTTTCACACCTGAGCAGGCATTACTTGCTGCAAAGGCCGGGGCTGAATTTGTAAGCCCTTTTGCAGGAAGGATTGATGATTATATTAGAAAAAATGCAAAAATGAAATTTGACAAAACTGATTACTTCCCATCAGAAGGTATTGAAGAAAAGGGTGAAGTTCTCAACGATAACGGTATAGTAAGCGGTGTTGACTTAGTATTACAAGCAGTTGAAATC
>DAOWAL010000073.1 GCA_030634615.1 Candidatus Aenigmatarchaeota archaeon
AAATAGAAGCAGGTCTTACAAGGCATGCTTTGGACTTTTTGTGGGGTATAAACCTATCAAGAGCACTTACGCTTGCACTCGAAAGAGCTAAAGGGTTCTGGACACTTTCTGTAGGGAGAGTACAGGGCCCAACACTTAATTTACTGGAAGAACGTGAAAAGGAAATTGGTAAGTTCGTGCCTGAACTTTTCTGGACAATTGAACTTTCCGGAAAGGTGAATGGAGAAGAAATACTTGCCAACCACGAAGAGGACAAATTCTGGGAAAAAGAAAGCGCGGAAAAAGTATTCAAAAAATGTGACGGCAAAGGAGCAAAAGTAAAATCGGTTGAGAAAAAGATGGTGAAACAGCTTCCACCAATACCTTTTGATCTTACAACACTCCAAAGAGAATCGTACAAAAATTTTGGATATTCTCCAAAGATGACACTTGATGTCGCACAAACACTTTATGAAAGAGCAGTTATTTCTTATCCGAGAACATCAAGCCAAAAACTTCCACAAAAGCTAGGTCTTAGAAAAATAATCGAAAAACTCGGAAAACACAGAACATATGGTCTACTTACTGAGAAACTGTTAGCAAAGCCAAAACTTGTCCCAAACGAAGGTAAAAAAGCAGATGCTGCTCATCCGAGCATTTTCCCGACAGGAAATTTGCCTAAAAACCTTACACAATATCAACAGAGAGTTTATGATTTGATTGTGAGAAGATTCCTTTCAACATTTGCTGATCCTGCATTAAGAGAACATATAACAGCTGTAATAGATTCTGAGGGTGAGAATTACAAGGCATTTGGAATGAGAACAGTTAAACCGAACTGGATGGAATTCTACGGGAGATATGCCAAATTCAAGGAGCAAATACTACCCGAGATGCACGAAGGCGATAAAATTGATGATACAAACCTCAGCATGGATGAAAAGGAAACAAGCCCACCAAACAGATTTTCGCAGGCATCTGTTCTGAAAGCTATGGAGGACAGGAACCTCGGAACAAAGGCAACACGTGCACAGATACTTCACACACTTTATGAAAGGGAGTACATAAAGGAAAAATCAATAAGGGTAACAAGCCTTGGTTCAGCGGTTGCTGAAGCCCTTGCAAAGCACTGTCCTGATATAATATCCGAAGAACTTACGAAAAGATTTGACAAGGAAATGGAAATGATTCAGGAGGGGAACAGGAAAAGAGAGGAAGTTGTAGCTTCTGCAAAGGATGAACTTGGAAAGATACTCGTTAAATTCAAGGAACATGAACTGCACATAGGAAATGAATTAAAAGAAGGTGTCAAAGAATTCCAGGAAACCGCTAATTATATCGGTGTCTGTAAAAAGTGCGGAGGCGAACTTAGAATGATTAGATCACATACCACACATAAACATTTTGTGGGATGTTCAGGTTATCCAAAATGTAGCAACAGTTTCCCACTGCCACAAAAAGGAAAATTAAGAGTGGGCGGTGAAGTGTGTAAAATATGCGGTCTTAACATAGTCGAAGTCAAGCAGTTCAAAAGAAGACCATGGAAACTTTGCATACAATGCGGATTTGTCAATGCAAAGAAAAAGTCTGACAAAAAAGACGACAAGAAAGAAACTAAGAAGACCAAAGATAAAAAAGATTAGAATAATTTCTGTTTATATCAAACTTCTCCCTTTGTAAAAGGATTCACCGAAACCATCTCTCATGTCAAGAAAATCAACAACATATCTGTTCTTACCCAACTTCCGGAGAAATACGTAATCGCATCTATCGTTGACATTCCCACCGACATTTATGATATATCTCTCTTTAGGGTTTTTCCTACTTATTTCTATTTCTCTGGGTTCACTTGTTACACCAAGATCCTCCATCTTGATTTTTCCATATCTTTCTTTTTCCAACCTCTTGAAATCCGGTTTGTGGAAATGAGCAAATATATGTACGGGGTATTTGCTTCTCATCACCCTCTTATTGGCATATTTGTAGAATTTGTCTGTTCTGCCGGCATCCCCACCTTTTACCCATCTTGAAAATTTCGTATCAATATCTTTGTCAATGAATCTTTCAATAATGCCGAGTATCCGAATCAATGGCTTTTCCCATGGCTTGTTTATTATCGGATGATATAAACCTTCTATTTCATGCCCATGGCTCAATTTTGCTCCCATTTCAGGAACATACAAAGTTTTACCTTTTTTCATAAAACCGAAATATTTAAGCAGATTTTTGTCATGATTTCCACTAGCGAGTTTGAATACTCCTTCGTTGGCGCCGTTCTTGATTATGTTGTGGATTTCACCATGTGCGTCTTTAATCCCTTCAACTCCTCCAACTGCCTGGCAGGTTTCATACACATCACCAAGGAGTGCAAGTTGGTATTTCTCCTTCAGTGATGCCTTCAGAAATTCCTTCAGAAGTTTGGGGTTTGTAGTATCTTCTGTTTTGTCACCTGATGATAAATGTGGATCACCTATCGTAAGTAAAACATTATTCTTCATGTTAAAATATTGAAAAAAAGCTTTAAATTCATTACTTTTTAGTAATTTAATACGTCATGAGACAAATTAAGTTTTTTAAAACTAAAATATCCTAAAACCACTTGGTTTTATACCTTCTTCTACGATTTCAAATTTAACAAACTTGCCTTCGGGCTTTGAGCGGTGTTTTAGAATTGTTGCCTTTCTTTCACCCATCTTCCCTGTTCGTTCAAGAAATATTATTGACTTTGACCAGTACTTAACAGAATCTCCACCAATAATTTTGTCTTCTTTTGTATCCCAGTTTCTGAAGGTGTGGGCTGTTATTATTACCGGAATGTTTCTTTTCCTTGATATGTTTGAAAGAATAGAAAGTTGAACAGAAAGTTCTTTATTTGAACATAATATTTCTTTTTCATTGTCTGCACACTGTAATCTGTAAAGGGCAACAGCTGAATCTACAATAAGCATATCAAATTCCTGATTTTCAAGATTCTTTATGACAACTCCCTGTTCTTCAAATGTTTTCGGTTCAATCAGTGTAATGTTTCTGAAAACATCATCGTCATCGAATGAAACCTGTTTTACACGTTCTGCTGATAATCCACCTTCTGTATCTATGTAAACTACTTTCCCACCTTTTCGTATGCATTCTAATGCTGCTAGTATGCAAATATTACTTTTACCAACACCGGGAGCTCCATAGAAATTAGTAAGAGTACCCCTTTCAATTCCGTCCATTAATGAATGGAACGGCTCTGGTATGAATATTTTTTCCGAATTCATAATCATGATATGTAAAATGGAAATTAAAAGATTTAATATACGCCGAGACTGGGAATTTCGTGACCTTTTTGGTTGCGAGACTTTTGTGACTCGCGATAGCGTCCGTAAAAGGATCGTTTCGAACCCAGAATCCCGTAAGGGAACTAGCTTTCCAGGCTAGCGCGTTGCCGTTCTGCCATCTCGGCGTGTTAATATATTCTGTTACTGTTGTTTTTAAACCTTTTTAATATGCCTTAATCTTTGTGCGCAATTAAGACACATTCCCATTTCAACATTGTAATGATCATGGCATACTATAGCTCCGCAGAAAGTGCATGAATGCGGTTGTTTTGTGGCTTTACCGCATATATTACATAATGCAGAAATCATTTTTTCTTCCTCCTTCCAGCAGCAATTTCATTTCTGTTTTCCATCCACAAGTAAAACAGTATTGTTCCTAGAGCAATTGAAAGAAGTGCTATTATTATTTCGTTTATTGGAAGGACTACAGGTTCAGGTGTAACCTTTCTTTTGGTTGAATTGACATACTCTATTATATCCCTGCAGTTTTCCAGTGCAGTTTCTGTAAGAACCCTTGCTTCCTGTAAATTGTTCTCGCCAAGTTTTTTCTCAGCTTCGAGTATTAGCTCAGTTAAGTCAAGACACTCTGGATTGTCCTGGAATAAATCTTTTGCAAGGTTTATCCTGTCCATTACTTTGGTTGAGCCATGGATAGTTCTCAGATAAATACTTGTCGATTGATTGAATTTGGGGTCACCGACACTTCCTGTTACCTTTATTTCATACATATCTTCTGTGAGTTGTTCTGTGTTTATTGTCAGATTTGTCGTTGCATTAGCACCAGTTGCTAACTGACTTATGTAGATTCTTGAAAGTTCAAGTCCTACTTCATCAGTTTCGTTTACATATGCTGTTATGTTTATTACGTTAAGTGAAACCTCTCCGGTGTTTTTAAGAGTGACTACTGTTGTAGTTGTGTTGTAAGAACCTATCATTTCTATTGGTGATGTTGTCAATGTTAAAGATGCTATCTTTGCTTCAGATCCAATAGAACCACCGCTACTGTAAACTTGCTGAATTACTGTTTCTGTTGGTACATCTGTTTGACTGACATTGAGTGTGATATTATTAGTTGAAACATTGAATTCTGAATCGGTCACAGTAAAGATAATATAATCTAGTCCATACCAGTCTGTTGTTGGTGTTAATGATACAGCCCCACTACCGCTCCATTGACTGGCGTTTAGTGTTCGTGTACCGGTCTGCTCATCTATGAGAACAGCTACATTGGCTGGCGTTGTGTAATTTATTGTCAGGTTGTTGTCATCGTTTGTGACATTGTTTTCATTATCCGGATCCTGGAAGTTGTATGATAACACAATATTCTTGTTCACAGTGTTCATGTTCCAGCTTTGGTTTTGTATAGGATATATTAATGCTGGAGGTCTGTTTTTGTTAACTATTGTCATTTGTATTGTTGATGATGATGTTGCGTAAGAATCTGTTGCAGATAACTTAAAGTCCCATACTCCGGATTCTTCAAATCCCGGCGTATATTCCCATGAATTATAATTCTGACAACTGTTTATTGTCCCTATTTCTGTTTCATTTCTATACCATGTACACTGTAAATCTTGCCCATCAGAATCAGAAACTGCTATTAAGAATGTTATTGATTCATTTTCGTCAACAGTATCACCTTCAACTGTTCCCGCAATTGATACAAATGGTACATGGTTCAATGTCAAAATCCTAAATGTTATAAGACTGTTGCTTGTTGCATTATTTGGCTGTGTAGTATTTCCACTGTCTGTAACCGTGACGTTGAGCGTGTAATTTCCGATGTCCTTTTCAGGAGCATAGAAATTGATAACACCAGTTGATGTATTGATATCGAATACTGTGCAATTAGTATCACTTACATTTTCTTTCGAACAGTTTACAAAAGTTAAATTATAAAATAGTGGCACATCGTTTTCTTCATCTGTTGTCTCGGCGCTTATGTTTTCAAAGAATGTCGTATTTGCCGTTACTGATGTATTACTGAAACTGAAGACAGGGGCATCGTTTACAGCATGTATTGTTATGCTCATGTTATCACAATCTACTGACCCGTTGCTGTCTGTAACACATGCTGTCAGGTTGTACGTAAAATTGTATGTATTGTTTGCCCATGTATCGTTTGGTGCTGTGAAATTAATAATACCTGTTGTCTGATTTATTAAAAAGTACGAAAACCCTGTGTTGAAATTTAAAGTATATGTCAGGTTTTCGCCATATGGTGTCTCTGTATCTATATCTGTTGTGTTCTGACTGATATTACAGAAATATTCAGTATCTTCATTAACAGAACTTAAACATGAAAAATTAATCACAGGATCATCGTTTATGTTTGAAATGTTGAAGTCGACAAGCGTGTAATTCTCTCTTCCCCATGTGTCGTTTACAATTACCTTTACTGTATAATTTCCTACATGGGAGTTCAGAACAGGTGTGTAATTCATGATACCGTATGCCGGTCCAGGTGGCCATGAACTTCTGTTTGTAACTATTGCAAACAGTGTTGTGTCTTGAAGAGCACCTTCGTAATATGTTTCTGTTCTGAATGTCAGATTATCAGTTGCATTGTCAAGATCAGTTGCATTTAATGACAGATATATTGAACCATTCTGAACAGCGCTTTGATCAGGTGCCGGTGATATGACTGGTGCATAATCAGGAACAACAGTGAAGTTGAAAATTGTTGATGATGTTAAATTTCCGCCATCCTTTGCTGTTATGTTTATAGTGTAGTTACCGGAATCTTTTCTTTGGGGGTCGGTGTAGTTTATAATACCTGTTGAATTATCTATTCCAAATATTGTACAGTTGGTGTCTGTTGCATTGAATGTTTTGTTGCAGTATGTGAAATTTATTTCATATGTTAACGTTCCATTGACAGTGTCTGTGTATGGTACATATGAACTGAAGTTGTCAGGATCTGTCGTATTTTCTCCTATGTTGCAATAATATTCAAGTTCCTGCACAGAATAATTGTTGCATATAAATGTCATGTTTGGGGCATCGTTTATGTTCAGAACTG
>DAOWAL010000041.1 GCA_030634615.1 Candidatus Aenigmatarchaeota archaeon
GGAATGATTCCTGTGATGTCGCACAGGTCAGGAGAAACTGAAGACGACTGGCTTTCAGATCTTGCACTTGCGTGGGACTCTCCTATAATAAAAATAGGAAATTATGGCCCAGATATACCAAAACATAACAGACTTTTGGAACTTTGGCATGACGTACATGAAAGGAAAATGGCAAAATTACCATAATTCAGTACATATTTTGGCTGATATCAACTGATTTTACAGAATGGGTGAGAAATCCCAAAGAACACGCATCAGCACCTGTTTTAGAGTACTTTTCTATATTTTCAGGTGTTATGCCACCAGATGTTTCAATTAACACGTAATCGTAAAGATCTTGTTTCTTAAGAGAATCTATAGAACTCCTGATTTCATCAGGCAACATGTTGTCAAGCATTATTACACATGGTTTACTTTCGTGGGTGTCTTTTTGGAGTTTTTTGAACGTTTTAGCAGCCTCGACTATTTCTTTACTGTTTTTTACCTCAACTTCAATGAACACAACATCTTTTCGTTTTTTCCATGCCCTTTCGATTGCTGTTTTTATTGGTTTTTTAACTCCGCTTTCTTTAATTAAAAAAAGGTGATTGTCCTTTATCAAAAACGATTCATTGAGACCAAGTCTATGAGCTAATCCTCCACCAACTGAAACAGCTTTTTTATCAAGATAGCCCCACTGTGTTTTTCTTGTGGCGCATATTCTGACATTTGAGTTTGTTTTTTCAAGTATTTTACAGATATCCATTGTCTGAGTCGATATGCCGCTCATACGCTGCAGAAGGTTTAATCCAGTTCTTTCAAGATATAATATATGTCTTCCGTCCCCTGAAACTTCAAAGAGTTTATCACCATTTTTGATTTTATCACCGTCTTTTTTGAACTGTTTTACCTTCAGTCCATTATTCAGATAGAGCCACTTGAATTCTTCTGATCCCGAAAGTACACCATCTGTTTTTGCAGTAATCCTTGCCTTTGCTTTTCTCTTATTAAGAAGCGTATCTGTTGTGATGTCACCCTTGTTCAAATCCTCTTTAATCATATGCTTAAACAGTCTCTCAAGGCTGTTTGCATACTCTGGATTCCTGGTATTAAGTAAAAATGAACGATCGTATACAATTGAAAGCATTTTCTCTCTGTTCATAAAAGTAAATTAGGAGAATCATTTAAAAATTGGAAAAATTCCATATCATGACCAAATATAACAAAATCTGTATCATAATCGCTCTTTTGTTTATATTCGCTTGTTGTTGTATATTCACTCTCTACGTGATAGTTAGACAAAGAAACACTCTGCTCGTTCTTGGATTCATATTTGTCTTCTGAGATGATGTCTTCAATGTGTGTTTCCTTTTTGATTTCGAGTTTGAAAGCATCATGAGGGGGCGGGAGATTAACCATGTTCAAGTTACTGGTAGCAAACCTCCATAGCTCTTCTCCTTCCATATTCAAACAATATACGTGGCAGTCATATGACGGAATATATATTTTATCTTTCCATGCAACAACACCACCGAAAATCTTCCCACCTGTCTGAAAGTGCCATTTCTCCTTGCCTTCTGGTGTTAGTGAACGTAGTGTTCCACTCTCGTTACCGATGAATATTCTGTCTTTATACACAACAGGAGCATTGGGAAGATTCCCTAAATTGAACCTCCAGATTTCCTTTCCGTTATGATCAAAAGCATACAATATTCCATCTCTGGATGGGTGAAGAATGAATTGACTATTAACCATGGGTTGTATGGCATTTCCATATTTACCAGTCATGACCTTCCATTTTTCTTTTCCAGTTTCTGCATTTACTGCGTAAAGATAACCATCCATGGAAGCGAAATATAATATTCCCTTGTAGACTGAGGGGGATTCATGCATGCCCCACATCTCAGCTCCCATCTTGAACCTCCATATTTCTTTCCCGTCAAGGTTTAAGCAGTATACATTGGAATCGTAAGAACCGATATAGATTTTTTCATTGCATACAACAGGACTGGAAGAAATCCAGTCACCTGTTTTGAATTTCCAAACTTCCTTTCCACTGTCTCTTTCTACTGCATACAAATACCCATCGTTTGATCCTATCAGAACGATATTTTCATGAACAAATGGAGACGATGTTATTTTTCCACCTGTAGAGAATCTCCACATTTCTTTTCCATCAAGGTTTAAACAGTACAGGTTTTTGTCATAACTTCCGACAAAAAGAGTATTCTCCGATACAACAGGAGTAGAAAATATTGCTCCATGTGTTTTGAACCTCCATTTTTCTTTACCCGTATTGGCATCAACAGAATAAATATAATTGTCCGCACTCACAAAGTAGACAATACCCTCATGGATTCTTGGAGTGGCCAGTACACTTCCTCCTTCACCGAATCTTAAATGTCTGTCCATCTTCCTTACTTTGACAAGCTGGAAGTCTTCAAGCTCGACATCGAAACCTTCAAATCCTATATGCATGACATATAGTTAATAAAAAGCTTAAAAACGGGATTTATGCCTTGCAGAAGGTGAAGCTTTAAAAGAACGTATATTTATTAATATCTATCCTAAATATTAGGAATATCAAGTTAATGGTGTAATAATGACTATAGAAACAACTAAAAATGACTCAACAGAACAATCACAGATGCTTGTGGATAGAACTGAGTATCTAACATCAGGCGTACACATTGGAATGAAAACATGTACAAAGTACATGAAACAGTTCGTTTATAAGATCAGAGATGACGGTCTTGCAGTATTCAACATACAGAAAGTTGATGACAGGGTCAAGGTAGCTGCTGAGTTCCTTTCAAGATTTGATAAGATAATGGTAGTTTCCAGAAAAGGGAATGGCACTCTTCCTATAAAGAAATTTGCCGATGTTGTTGATGGAAAGGCAGTTACAGGCAGGTTCCCTCCAGGAACACTCACGAATCCTTCTTTTAAGAATTTCTATGAACCAGATGTTTTAGTCGTTGTTGACCCACTTATAGATAAACAGGTTATAATTGAAGCAAAAAAGAAAAGAATCCCGATTGTTGCTTTATGTGATACATTCAACGAAGGAAATGACGTTGATTTTGTTATACCTGCAAACAACAACGGTAAAAAATCTCTTGCACTGATATTTTGGATACTTGCAAGGGAAATATCTAAAAACAAGAAAAAAATAAAAGGAAACGACGAATTCAAAAGCGAATTAAAAGAATTCCTCGGCGAGTGATAATTATGAATGTAAGTTCTCAGAAAAAGCTGGCAGCAAAGGTTTTGAAAGTCGGTATTGGCAGGGTAAACATTTCAAACGAAAAAGATGTCGGTGACGCTATCACAAGAAATGATATCAGAGGGCTTATTGCAAAAGGCACAATAGTCAAAAAAGCAAAGAAAGGTTCATGTAAAATCCCCTCAAAACACAGAAGAAGTCAAAAGAAAAAGGGAAGAAGATCCGGAAAGGGGAGCAAAAAAGGTGCTTCACAGACCAAAAAGACAAATAAGAGGCAGTGGATTGAAAAAGTAAGACCACTAAGAAAAATGCTTAGAGAACTTAGAGATTCTGGTAAAATCGAAAGATCTGATTACAGAAAATTATATTCCATGGTACATGGTGGAGCTTTCAGAAGCAAAAAGCATTTGCTTTTACATCTTAAGGAAAAGGAAATAATCAAGAAAAAGGGTGCGGAAAATGAAAAGAAGAAAGACACTTAGATTACCTCACAGGAGGAAAAGAGAGGGTAAAACTGATTATCATCTCAGATTAAGATTACTAAAATCGAAAAAACCAAGATTTGTTGTAAGGAAATCATCAAACAACATAATCTGCCAAATTATTAGGTTTGAGATAACCGGAGACAAAGTTGTTGTTTCTGTAGATTCGAAAGAGCTTAAGAAATTTGGATGGAAATATCACTGCGGAAATCTCCCGGCAGCTTACTTAACAGGATTTTTGTGCGCAGAAAAGGCAAAACACCACAAAGTAAAAGAAGTTGTTTTTGATATGGGCCTTTACGGGGCAACCCAGGGAAACAGATTATTTTCAACATTAAAGGGAGCTGTTGACGGCGGACTTAATGTTCCACATTCAGAGGAAATACTTCCAAAACAAGAAAGATTTAGCGGAAAACACATTGCTGATTATGCTGAAAAACTTAAAGCAGAAGATGCTGCAAAATACAAAAAAGTATTCTCTGCTCACATCAAAAACAAAACAGAACCAAAAGATCTTCCAAAAGCATTTGAAGACGCAAAAAAGAAAATATCAGCAGGGAAACATGAACCTAAAAAAACAGCAGCAAAGGCAACAAAGAAAACCGAGACCAAAACACCCGTAAAAAAGAAAGAAACTAATTCTAAGAAAAAAGCGCCAACCAAAGCAAAAAAGTAGTTATTTTTTAAAAACCATTTAACTAGAATAAGCACAATTATTTTATATGAAGGGACCGGTTTTGCTCTTTTTATTATTATGGGGATTTTGGATACTCCTCAGCGGAGGATTCCTCTTTGAAGAGATAGTAATTGGAGGAATTGTATCTCTTATAATATCTGCACTGTTTGGATATTTCTTTCTGGATAAGGCAACAACAGGGTACGTTAAAGGGCTCATGATTTTCTTCGCCTACATTCCTTATTATATTGTTCACGACATAATCGATGTTTTGGATGTCTCCTACCGCATAATCACTGGCAGGATAAATCCCGCGATAGTCGAGATAGAGCACCCGCATACACACGAATGGGGGATAACCGTTCTATCGAACTCAATAACCATGATGCCTGGGACACTAACCTTGGAAGCGATGCCTAAGAAGGTTTATGTACATTGGCTGAACGCAGAAAAAGACGAACACAAAGCAATAACGAAATTCCAGAAGATTTTGGGGAGGATATGGGATTGATATGATAGAATACGTTATGTACATGCTAATAGTTGCAATATTCATAGTTTTTACAAGAGCCGTTAAAGGGCCAACAACAGCAGACAGAGTTTTATCAGTCGATACAATAAACTCCATTGTAATAGCATTGATTGTAATTTTTGGAATTTACTACGGTAATGAAATGGTGATTGATATAGCAATTGTATATGCAATGATGTCGTTCCTTGGAACAATTGCAATTTCAAAACATATTATGGGAAAGGAGATGCATGAATAAGGTGAAATTATGATAGGTATTATTCTTATGATTATTGGAGGAGTCTTTTCTATAATAGGATCAATAGGATTAGTTCGATTCCCTGATGTCTATACACGATCACATGCACAAACAGTTGTAAACGTGGGCGGTCTTTGTTTAATTCTAGTCGGTGTTATGATAGACAACTTTTTCTCAACGATATTTGTAAAAGCACTATTCATCATAATATTCATATTTGTAACTTCTCCTGTGGGAACCCATGCCATAACAAAAGCAGCATACCTATCAGGAGTAAAACCCATTGCCAAAAGAGACGAGTGGAAACATCGTGAAATTAGGAAAAAATAAATACTAAATAGCTATAACTATACTTATGTTCGGATTTCTGAAAAAGAAGCTTGCAGAATCTGTTGACAAGCTCGCAGATAAAATCAAGGCAAAAGATGAAGAAAAGACAGTAGAAGAACTTGTAATAAAACAGAAACCGAAAGTTGAAAAAAAACCAGCGGCGAAACCGACGAAAAAAACTAAACCTGAAATTGTCCATGAAGAGAAACCGATATTAAAAGAGAAAATAACAGAAGAACAATTCGAGGAAGAAAAGAAAACTGAGAAGAAAGGCAGTTTCTTGTCAAGATTCCGGGGCAAGAAAGAAAGTGAAGAAGAAAAGCCAAAGGAAGAAAAGAAATCCGGAATTAAAGACAAGCTTACCGGAAAAATACTTGAAAGGAAAGTTTCTGAAAAGGACATAGATTCTCTTTTTGAAGAAATGGAGTTTGGGTGGTTAGAAGCCAATGTTTCACTTGAGACTGTGGATTTCATTAAGGAAAAAATGAAGGAATATCTCGTCGGTCAGCAACTTAAAAGAGGCAACATAGAAAACCAGATAAGAGAAACTCTTGAAAGAATTCTTACTGAAATATTCGACCAGGGGAAAGTCGATTTGGAATCTAGGATAAAGGAAAAGAAGCCATTATGTATAGTCTTCCTCGGATACAACGGTTCCGGGAAAACCACATCCATATCAAAACTCGGCAAATATCTGACCAGTAAAAATTTCAAAATTGTTCTGGCAGCAGGTGATACGTTCAGGGCAGCATCAATTGAACAGCTCGAATTTCACGGGGAAAAGCTTGGTCTTAAAACAATAAAACACAAATATGGTTCTGATTCAGCTGCTGTTGTTTTCGATGCAGTAGAACATGCAAAAGCAAAGGGAATAGATGTTGTTTTAGCAGATACTGCAGGTAGATCACACGCTAATCAAAACCTGATGGATGAACTCAAAAAAGTGATAAGAGTGAACAATCCTGACATTAAAATTCTTGTAATGGATTCACTTACAGGAAACGATTTAGTTGAGCAGGCAAAGAACTTTGATGATCTTGTTGGAATTGATGCCATGATATTCACAAAAACCGATGTAAACGAAAAAGGCGGGGGTATGCTTTCAGCATGCCAGGTAGTAAAGAAACCTATACTCTACATCGGTACCGGGCAGGGTTACGAGGACATAGAACTATTCGATGCGAAGAAATTTGTAAAAGATTTGATGGGAAGTTAACTATTTCATTCCAATCAGATCTGATTTTGCTATTATGCCGCTAATTTTACCTCTTCTAGAAACAAGTACAGCAGGATGAACCTCAAGAAGCGACGGAAGCATTTCAACAGGGTCTTCTGCATCGACTATAGGAAATGGTCCTTCCATTATATCTTCTGCCCGAAGATCCCTAAGACTCCTTCCCATATTTTTAACAAGACTCATCTCTCTTATACTACCTACTAATTTTCCCTTTTCAAAAACAGGTATCTGAGAAATCCCGGATGATCTCATTACTGACATTATTTTCTTAACCAGTGTTTCAGTTTTTACAAATATTATGTCTTTGTTCATTATTTCTTCGCAAACTGTTTGCTTTTCTCTTTTGCTCAATACTATGAGTATTCTGTTAACTGTTGAAAGTCTTGGATCGACTTTGTCGTTTTCTATTTTTGCTACATGTGCCTGTGATATGTTGGCAAGTTTTGCAAGTTCAATTTGGGAAAGGCCAACTTCATTTCTTAACTTTTTCATGTAACTTCCAGTTATGATCATATTCTTCACAGTTATAATTTGTAACAGTAAAATATATAAAGATATATAAAGGGCAAACGCCAATAATTCTTATCTTTAATCTTGAGGTGATTTTATGACAAAGGAAAAAATATTATTAACGTCCGAGAGTGTAACTGCTGGTCATCCAGATAAAATGTGTGACGTTATATCGGATTCTGTTTTGGATGCAATATTCAAACATGACCCAAACGCAAGAGTTGCTTGCGAGACAGGAACTAAGAACGGAGGAGTTATGCTTTTTGGTGAAATTACAACTTCAACATATGTTGATATACCACATGTTGTAAGAAGAGCTATAAAAGAAATAGGATACACAAAATCAGAATATGGTATAGAGCATGAAACATGCACAGTATGGGTACAGTTAACTGAACAAAGTCCTGACATATCACAGGGTGTAACAGATGGAGAAGGTCTTCACAAGGAACAAGGTGCCGGTGATCAGGGAATGATGTTTGGGTACGCATGCGATGAAACAGAAGAACTTATGCCACTTCCAATAACACTTGCACATAAACTGACATTCAAAATGGCAGAACTCATGAAAAAAGGCGAGATAAAGTGGATGAGACCTGATGGAAAGTCTCAGGTAACAGTGGAATATGACGAAACAGGAAAACCACTTAGAGTTGATGCAGTTGTTGTATCAACACAACACGATGAAAATGTGGATTACAATATAATAAGAAAAGAAATGATCGAAAGAGTCATAAAGCCAATTTGTGGCGACTGGGTAGACAATGACACAAAATTTTACGTGAATCCCACAGGAGCATTCGTAAGAGGCGGACCTTACGCAGACGCCGGTCTTACAGGAAGAAAAATCATTGTGGACACATACGGCGGAATCGGAAGGCATGGCGGTGGAGCTTTCTCAGGAAAAGACCCATCAAAAGTCGATAGATCAGCAGCATACATGGCAAGATACATTGCCAAGAATATTGTTGCAGCAAAGCTTGCGAAAAAATGCGAAATACAACTTGCATACGCTATCGGTTATCCAGAACCTGTTTCTGTGCACATCGATACATTTGGAACAGGGAAGCTACCGGATGAAAAAATTTGTGCACTTGTAAGAGAACATTTCCCACTCAAGCCAGCAGGCATAATTGAACATCTGAATCTACGAAGACCAATATACAAAAAGACAGCTGCTTATGGACACTTCGGAAGGAACGATCCGGATTTCACATGGGAAAAGACAGATAAAGCAGAAGTGCTCAGCAAAGAATTACACAAGTGATCGGAAGGGGATCTCCCCCTCCACTATTTATTTTTTCTGTTCTCATATGTGGGAATTAAATAGTATAAATGTATATTTTTTTTCTTGTCAAAAAATCATTTTAAACAAACAGTTAATGTTCATTTTCAGGGGTTAGTGCCATTATTATGCCATATTTATAGTATATTACTACAATTGGTCAGGCACGATTTTTCGTTCTTTTCCACAGCAAACAATTTATATCAAAACTACATTTTTAGTCTATGGAAAAGGAAATTTTAGAAAATTATTTGAAGGCTGGAAAAATAGGTTTGCAGATAAAGCAGGAAGTTTTGAAAATGATAAAACCTGGTATGGAAATATTTACACTTTCAGAGTTTATTGAAAAACGTATCGCAGAACTTGGTGGGAAGCCAGCGTTTCCTGTCAACACAGGAATAAATGATGTGACAGCACATTACACGCCGTCATCCAATGACAAGATTGTAATAAAGGAAGGGGATTTAGTAAAGATAGATCAGGGCATACATGTCAATGGGTATGTTGCAGATATGGCATACACCTATTGTTCTGAA
>DAOWAL010000114.1 GCA_030634615.1 Candidatus Aenigmatarchaeota archaeon
AAAAACTCAAGGCAAAGGTCGAAGGAGTCGCAAGACCTGACCAGACAATTTCAGGTGTATGTGAAAGATGCAATGAGTATTCAAGTCAACTGAAAAACATTAACGGTCGTTGGATTTGTGTGGATTGCAAAGATGCAGATGTTTAAACATAATTATATTAACGAGTGAATTAACCATAATCCAATGAAGTCAATTATCGTAATTGTGCTTTTTCTATTTTTATTCACAAATAGCGCCAGCTAACTTCTCATAAATGAATATATGCCAAATCCGGACGATGGTTGTTATGATTGTACAGAATGGATAGAAATAATGAGCTATGAAAACGTGTCGCTTGATAATATAACAATCTATACCGGAGAAACTCCAGTTATATTAAACGGAAGTTTAGGTAGCAATAATTATATCATAATAACAAGAAACCGAACAATTTTTTCACGTATATGGAATTTTAGTGGAAATATAATAGAAAGTAAAAGTATGAGCCTCAAAAACAGTGGAGATAATATAACAATATACAATAATTCAGTTGTTATCGATAATATAGAATATTTTTCATGTACTAAAAATGTATCATACGGAATTTGTAATGGTACAATTATTGCTCAGAACATATCGACCCCTGGACGTCCTAACACATGCTTTGTAGACAACTCAACCAACAACATGTCAAACCAAACAAATAGTACAATTGATACATGTGATTTTAATTTGTGGATAGAAAGTGAAGATGTGTTTTACGAAGGTAGCAACAAATACTGGTTAAGGATCGATGTTCCTGAGGGAGAAACTGCTGCAGTGGAATATTGGATAGAAGATTTATTTGGAGATATTGTTAAATCGATGTACACAACAAACAGTCCTGAAACTGCTAGAAAATGGACACCACCGGAAACCTTTGGCAGCGAAGCTTATGTCATACATGCAAATCTTACTAATATTTCTTGCAATGATACGAGTGTTTCAAATAATTATTATGAAAGAATGATAGTTGTAAAGGGAAAAAACCAGATAGAGGAAGATGAACCATGCGAACCAGTGAATTGTGATTGTCCCCCCTGTTCTTGCAGTCCTTGCAACATAGCTCAGGAAAAAGAAACTAATAATGATTTTGAGATTGTTTCATATCCGGAAAGTATAGGAATCGGAGAAGAAATGAAGATAATCTTCAAAATAATAAATTCAGATGACACAAAAAAGGAGTGTGAAATATACTCATATGTGTATAGTGGGAATAAACTTCTCTCACTTGGTTTAAATGGGAATAAGTGGAATAAGGAATGGTCAGCCAACAAAAAAACAATCGATGTTTCTGCTGACAATTCTTCCATTATTACGTTATTTAACATGATTAGTGATGATACTAAATTGGGTGAATATAGTCTAAGAATTAGAACGATATGCGATGGTAAAAAACGCGATTTCACAGAAAAAATAAGCGTTAAAGAATATGAAAATGTAGAATTATCTAATGAGCTAGAGCCAGAAAAACTGGATGAAAATATTGAAATGTTAGATAATAACAAATCCGATGAAGATTCCGAAATAAGAATACCCACAGCAGAAATAATTTCTGATAATAGCGATAATATTTTTGCTTATTTCATAGAAAATGTGGTTAATTTCTTTAAAAACATTCTAAATCTATAAATATAAACCAGAGTCAAAATGGACTTGTAGCTCAGTTGGATAGAGCACTTGCCTCCTAAGCAAGGGGTCGTGGGTTCGAATCCCACCAAGTCCGTGAAATATATATATTTATAACTTTTTGCGGCAAACTATAATCATGTCCAGAATTATAGCAGTTTCTTCGGGTAAAGGTGGTGTCGGTAAAACTACACTTGTTTCTAATTTATCTGCAGCGCTCGCATCTTATGGTAAGTCAGTTATAGCCCTTGATGCAAATTTAGCCAATTCAAATCTAGCATTACATCTAGGAATGCATCTTTATCCAAAAACACTTCATGACGTGCTGGATGGTAATGCAAATCTCAGAGATGTAATATACGAACATAAGGCTGGATTCAAAGTTATACCGGCTGATATATCATTTAGAAAAATGAGAAAAGTTAAATCACATGAATTTGTTGATATATTTTACAAACTTTTAGACAGTCATGATTTCATAATAATCGATTCTCCTGCGGGACTTGGACCTGACTCTGTTGCTGCAATTGAAGCAGCAGATGAAGTGATAACAATAACAAATCCCGAACTCCCGGCAATAACTGATGCATTGAAACTAACAATGGTTGCTGATAAACATTCAACACATAATCTTGGTGTTGTTGTTAACAGAATAAAGAATGAATCACATGAGGTTCCACTTGATCACATAGAAAAAATGCTTAACTTACCAATAATAGGTAAAATACCTGAGGACAGGGAAGTGAGGAAATCAATTGCACTTAAGGAACCATTAACTCACTATAATCCAAAATCACCAGCGGCCCAGCACATAAAAGCAATTGCAGCAGCACTTATCGGTGAAGAATACAAACCAAAAACACACTGGAGTCTTAAGCTATTTGGCTGGCTCAGCAAATAAAATAGATGCTTATTTTCTGAGAATATAGAACAGTTCGGTTAGATTAAGTTCGAATGCACATACTGGTTGTTCTATTCCGAAGTTGGTGATGACCTTAGGATGTATTTCACCAATATATGCAATATCTTTCCCCTTTACAGAAAGTCTTCCAATCCTCCCAGGAATAAATGATGGATGCTCAGTTTCTTTTACTTTACATTCCAAACCAAAAGACGATATCAGCGAATCGATGTATTGCTTCACTTCTGTATAGTTAACATCCTTGTGACATGATACACATGCTAATCTTACAAATTCTTTTATTCCGGTCTCAGTTTTCGTATCATTTTTGAAAACATTCCCAATTTCGAATATTTTCTGCGGATAGTCATATATTGTATTTTCACCAAGTATTTTCATAAGCCCAGGTAATACCCATGCTCTCATAATGTCGTAACCTACATTAGCAGCATTCAATAATTCTATGCAATCAATGTCAACTAACATCTTCTTGTTCATTACATCTTTGCTTGTTAAATGGAAGCTTGATGTTTCTAAAAATCCAAGTGATGACATAGCCTCAGCTACCTGATTTTTGAATTTTTCAAATGAATCCTCTTCTCCTATTGTCGATGCCTTTGATATCTCAGCATCAAAGTTTTCATACCCATATGCTATTGCGATATCTTCAACAAGATCTATCTGGTGTAGTACATCTGCTCTATACTTTGGAACAAGTACGTTACCATTTTTGTAACCATAACCCATACGTTCTAATAATTTTTTAACATCACTTTCTTTCAGATTTAACCCTAACAATTTGTTAGCATATTTGATATCCATTTTCATTTTATTTGGGGTTAAGTCCGGGAAACTAAACTTTTTATTTGGATATACCATTTCAAGAGAATATATTTCTCCTCCCATATCAGATAATGATGTTGCTAATATGGCAAGTGAGACCATTATTGTATTCAAATCCGGTCCGGTCCCTTCTATGAAAATATCAGTTGTCGATTCTTCAATTTTTCCCACATCATCCGAATTGATTATAGGAGGCATTGACATTATTATACCCCTTGAGTCAACAAAAACCGGATATT
>DAOWAL010000040.1 GCA_030634615.1 Candidatus Aenigmatarchaeota archaeon
ATCACCGCAACATTCAGCGTAACCAAAATGGTTCCAATCACCCTGCCCCCCGCCATTTTCATATGAGTAAGGCCAGTTATGGGTGTCGGGAAAACCAGAATACCTATCATGAGCATTGTATTCTCCGACACACGGTTCGCCTGCAAGCATATGTTGCAAACCGACATATCCACATGTTCTTGATCCACGGGCTTCAACATCCCACCATTTCCCTGAATCATGCCTGTAACCCAATACTACCTTGTCAGGACCATTATATTCACTTGGAAGCACAAGCTTTGTTTTGGAACCATCATCCGGCCATGCATTGAAACACTCTCCCTGAAAATATGTTTGCGTATACCAGCAATTGTTAGCAGTTTTACAATCTTGCTCGGTACACTCGGTTTCTTCTCTTAGTTCAAAACTTTCACACTTCCAGTCAACGCTGAACGCAAATCTGGCAGCATGGTCAGGGTTACTTGAATCTGTGTGATCCGGGCAAGGCCACGGAAAAGTTGGTATATCATTGTCACAAGATGGTAGATCTACAAGAGGAACCTGTTCTGATGAACATGTGTTCCCAGTACCCGTACATTTACTATAATCTGGAACAGGATTTTGTGAATAAGCCACGTCACCATGCGGATTTGCTATGAGAACCATAGAACCTATCTTTTCCATGTCAACAATTGTACTGGTAAGACCAGATTTGAAAGTATGCCAAGTGTCACCACAATCTGTTGTAACAGATATTCTTGAATTTGTCTCACCCTTTTCGTGATCACCTGCAATGAAAAAATTTCCGTCAACATAAATTGATGAATAGAACTTCGCATCACCTTCCATAAGTCCGATGTCACATGTCCATGTCTTTCCATTGTCAGAACTTACACAATACCCACCTTCATGTATACCTGCAGAAATCCATTTGTTACCAGAACAGTGTGTTATGGTATCACCACGTTGACCAGCCTTTCCTATAACATTTACAGAAGAACCATCAACTGTTTCAAGAATATTTCCGCTGGTCGTGCCCATCAAAAATTTGCCGTTGCCATAGGAAATGGATCTTATAAAATTATTGTTGTTAATCGTTGTCCATGTACCGGATTCCCCTGTCTGGCTTGTTGATATTTTACCATCGGGCCATGCTACAACAAATCTTCCATTGCCATAAGCAATATCAATCAAATCACCATACGATTCTCCAACATTATATACCGTATTCCAAGTAACTCCGCCATCATCGGATTTTATTATTTCACCCGCTCTCATCAAAGCTGAAACAAATGACTCACCCCCATAAGCTAAACCTACTATATGCTCACTTGTTCCAACACTATATGAAACAGAAGACCATGTCTTACCATTATTTGTGCTTCTGGATATAGGATTAGGAGGATCACCAACAGCGACAACAACTCCGTCCCCGTAAGCAATGCTCCATATACCTCCCCTATCGGGCACACTCGATTTTGACCACGACTCAGAGCAATATGCAGGCTGGGTCCCGCCACCTTCTTTAACACAAACACCATCACTACAAACATACCCACTCGGGCAACTTGCTCTGTTCGAAGCGCAGTACGTCTTACCGTCTCTCGTATGGCAGAAAAAATCATAAAGATATCCTTTATCGCACATATCATCACACCCATCTTTGCAAACGTAATCATCATGTATGTCTATGCAGAAACCCTTGGTGAAAGGGTCCTGATTGGGGTCGTTGTCTGTACATTCTCCACTTACAGGAGGGCCTTTTCTAATTACAGGAGGAGAGCTACTGCTCTCCCATTCACAATTTTGTAATGTATTGAAAAACGCATAAGTCGTTGTTTGGCCACTACCGACTAACAGGTCTGTTTGCAGGGCAATGAGTTCGTTGTTTAGATAAACATAAGCACGCGGGACAACATATTGTGTTTCTTCGCCGGCGGAATTTGCGACGTCAAAAGTTATTGAGAAATCTCCAGCTGTCGTGGTTTCGCCTTCAGCCAGTACCTTTCCTCTGTATTCATCAATTATTACTATGTGAAGCTTGCTTCCCGGTGACTGAAAGTTCTTGGCGTTTCCGGTCATTCTGAAGTTTCTGGTGCAGTCAACACCTCCATTATATCCCAATCTTTTCATCTTGGCACTGCCTTCGATTTTACTGTCTATGTTTACTATCATTGGTGATTTTGGGTGCTCTGCAATTATTTTGCTATTACCGTTGATTATAAATGTTCTTATTACCGCCTTTCCCTTTGCCATATTCGGTTTCCATGTGAGTCCAAAACGGGATTTGTCACCAAGACCGACCACTCTTTCATTATCTGTGATAGCTGTTCCAACCAATCTCATGTACTGGGGATGCTTACCTCCACTGAATTCGACATCCGGCTGGTAACTGCTCCCCTCCATGAGATGTCCTGCATAGACACGAACACCATAGTAATGTTGATCACCGTAAGGAGCTTCATAAAAAGCCCATCCTCCCATAAAATTACTGGAGTCACCGTTAATGGTTGCTCCGTTAGCAGGCACATCAATATTGCCTTGCTTGAGATATTTACTTCTCAACGAACCCAGACCGTTTGCGCTTTCAAACTCCATTCCTTTATTGGGATAAAGACTAGGGTTTCCACTTGGTCCCATGCTGTAAAGCAGGTTCGCAAGATAGAAATGTTCATAAAAATAATTGGGATAAAGAACCTGACCGGTTATCTCATATTTGGAAGCATGATAAAAACTCTTGAGTTGCTTGAATTCGTTTAATTGTCCGGCATTCTCGAAAGTTAGTTCATAGTTATCTGGTTTTTTCTTGACAATCTTACCGAGTGCTGATTCTGCCCAATCGTATCCGATCGCATGGGATGAGTGTAAATCTATCCCATTGTTTTTAGCATATTCGACAACTTCCTCATAAGAAAACCCATATGTTGGATTTGTATCATCACCATAACCCATGTAAATCATGTAATCCTTGTTCGGGAAAATATTTTTCACTTCTCTCACAATTTGCGCTCTGAACTCATTCAGTTTTCCGTCATAATTGGCATAAGAATGGCTAGATGGAGCATACTGATCTCCCGTGAGGTAACAATCATCAACGTTGTCACCTCCTTTCCACCATCTGTCCGTGATTCCGAAGGGGAAGCCATATTCACCGAAATCTGACGGTGGCACTATGCTTATTTTGGTAAATTTATTGTATTTTGAGAAGACCATTTCGATTCCCTTGTAAAATTCAACACCCATTTTCAATGTATCGGGATCGTATATGCTTGCTATAACGGTTTTTCTGTTATCGTTTTCACATTTGTAGACCACAGGGATTTCATTTGCAGGCATGTTATAATCGTTTTTCATCAGAGGACGTAAACCTGGAGGGTAATTGTTGTTTGGTATGTAATCATTAACTATAAACGGGAGTGGATGTATGATAATTTTGTATCCTAGGTCGGAAAATCTCTCTGCGTTGTATTCCCAGTAATCTACCCATCCCTGTTCTGCATCAGATCCTGTGCCGGATGGGATACCATCAGTAGGGAAATTTACAGTGGAAACATAGAATATTACGTACTTTTCACCAGCATTATGGCAACCCTTTTCATTCAACAGTTTCGCATAAGCGTAATTCATTTCGTCCCCAGTAAAAGAATAGCCAACATTACCTATGACAAAATAATTATTTGGCAGGACACTAGATTGACAATCGTACATATCGCCTATTTTTGCAGCTTCCGAGATTATGTTACTGTCGGTGGCGTCTACATGAAGGGCGGAGCTAAACAAAATGAATGATAAAGATATCGCAAAAACAACCAAACCCTTCTTCATGCTATAATATTATTGCAACTGACTAATTAGAGTTGCTTAAACTACTCGCAACGTAAATATATTCAATATTCTCATTTGTTTCGTTTTTTACATTGTGCTTCATACCTTCGCATATGTAGTGCGAACATCCCTCTGAAAGCGTAATATTTTTGTCTTCTTTCACAAGTGTTGCAACGCCTTTTAGAACTATTATTACTTCCTCTTTGTTTTCAGTTACATGCTCACCCACCTCTTCGCCCGGACCGAGAATTATTTTTCTGCTTTTCAATTGCTTGCTTTCAGGCGGTGATACCAAAAGATGCTCTTCCATGAAATTCTTTCGTTTCGGATACATTTAAGATTTAAGGCTCAGGTTGGAAATTATAAACATGGCAACGTTAAAAGAACTTGAAAAGGAAATTAATAATCTCAAAGAAAGGAACGAAAGAGTTGAAAAAAACAAGGCATGGGAGACAAGCTTTACCAGACGAGGACTTCTTGTACTATTTACTTATCTCGCAATCGGAGTGTATCTTCAGGTCATAGATGTCCCTCTTCCATGGCTTAATGCCATTGTTCCGGCTTTTGCATTCATGCTTTCCACGCTTACTTTGCCATTTTTCAGGAAGATGTGGATGAAGAGGCTTGAGAAATGAAAGCTATTTTTATTGCTCCATGTGGAATGAACTGTGCTATTTGTATGGCATACCTAAGAGAGAAAAATACATGTCCTGGATGTAGAAAAAGTGATGAAAGCAAACCCAAAAGTTGTGTTAGCTGTATAATTAAAAATTGTGAACATTTCAAAAAAACAAAATCTAAATTCTGTTACGATTGTGAAAAGTTCCCATGCACAAGGATGAAACAGCTTGACAAACGTTATCGAACAAAATACGATATGAGCATGTTTGAAAACCTTGAGTTCATCAAAAAACATGGTATTGAAAAGTTTCTTAAGGCACAAGAGAAAAAATATAAATGTTCAAAATGTGGTGGCGTGATATGTGTTCACCGCAAAAAATGTTTCAAATGTGGAAAATCAATTTAAAGGGGGGTTAAATATGAAAGATTCGCAGATTAAAGAAATGGCAAAAAAGAGGGTTGAATTCAAAGATCATATTATGATTTATGCAATAATAAACGCTATACTCATATTCATAAATTTCTACTACAGTCCATCGTATTTCTGGTTCCCATACGTAACGGTTTTCTGGGGAATAGGAATAGTATTCCACTGGAGAGATGCGTACTATGGTGTTGAAGAAATGAGAATTGAAAGAGAATACAAAAAAATGAAAGGGAAGAAATGAAAAACGATGGTATGTCACCACCATGTGGCTTGCTCTGCGGTGAATGCAAATACTTGGGAAAGCAATGCGATGGTTGCGGAAACGTGAAAGGGAAACCATTTTGGACAATCAAATTTAAGATTGAAGTTTGTCCTATCTACGATTGTTGTGTAAACAAGAAAGGGCTTGAACACTGTGGACAATGTGATGAATTCCCATGTAAAATATTCATCGATTTAAAGGATCCCTCAATGAGTGACGAGGAGTTTGAAAAATCACTGAATGCGCGAAAGAACGAGCTCACCAAAAGGAAAGATGAAAATGGATAAAAAAGTTGATGAGTACGTAGAAAAGCAGGAAACTCCCCAGAAGGAAATGTGCAAGGAACTGAGGAATATCATCATAAAAACGTTTCCAAAAATAGAAGAAGAAATGAAATGGGGAGTACCTACTTATGGAAACGGTAAGTATTATTTTGTCGCACTTAAAAAACATGTAAATCTGGGCTTCGCTGTGAAGGATATGACAAAAAAGGAAATGGATTTATTTGAGGGTAAAGGAAAACTCATGAGGCATATCAAGTTTTTTTCTTTGAAAGAAATAGACGAGAAGAATATTGTAAAATTATTGAAGTTGGTTAGAAATGGAATATGAAGAAGTGATCGATATTTTGAAGTCCATGTCAAATTCCAAGAACGTAGAAGGTATGCAGAGGTTTGGAAAAAACCGAAACAAAACGAAAAGTACTTTAATGATGATGCTATGAAGGTAATTATGGAAAGGAAATTACTTATCACGTTAATTGCTGTTTTGGTCGTTCTGGTCATAATCTTATTCCCCAGAGAATGCGGTACTTGGGGAACATTAGCCAGAGGAGCAGAATACAAGGAATGCAATTGCATCGGTCTTAAGCTTCGGTCATTCACAATAGGTGGTGGTCCTGTCACTTGCTATGGAATTCCAACTTCTGACTACTGTTACAAACTGGACGATGTGGACGGAAACACACAAAAAATTGATATTCTCTGCGAATAAAGTGATTGAATGAAATACGAGGAAGTAATCAAACTTTTGAAGTCCAATCAAATGTTTAAACATTTGATTTTTATTGAAAGAATCAAATTTTAGTTATGGGAAAGGGTAAAATATTATTTTTTACATTGATAATCATTTTTTTTATCCCAACTAAAGGTGTCACGGCTGACATCATAACGCCTTCATCCGACGATGTTTACATAAACAACGATACCGTCATAAACGTTTCGGCGAGCCCATATAACATAAACGATTCCAACGGGAACGGGGTTGTTATAATCAACTCATCGGATATAATCTTAGACTGCAACGGCTCGGTATTCAACGGATCGCTCATTTCAGGCGGAAAGGGAATAAACGTTAGCGGATTTACGAACGTTACCGTGAAAAACTGCCTGATGATGACTTATGAATCTGATATTTTCCTGAATGATTCATCATCTGTTTTTTCATTGAACAATACATATTCCAACACAAGTTTCGGTGACTTGTTTTCCAACGTTACGAGGCAGTGGTACGTGACGGTCAACGTGACAAATTTCACTTATTCCCCGCTGGAAAACGCAACAGTCTCGTTGAACGATTCATCAAATAATCTTTTATGGACAGAGAACACGACTTCAAGCGGGTTGACATCTTCACATATTGTTAGTCAATATTTTTTGAATTCATCAGGCTATCTAAATTACACTCCGCATGATATCATTGTTTCGAAAAACGGCTTCATCGAAAAAATCAGGTCAGAGGCGATTGATGAAAGTATGTCAATTTTCTTCCGTCTAGGCGCGAACAAAACAATCTCGTCGTGCCAGACCATGGACGAGGAAGGAGCGACGTATTTCCTTAATGTTAACATAACCGATTCTAGCCCGGGTGATCCTTGTATGGTTATAGAAGCAAGCAACGTGACACTTGATTGCATGAACAACAACATTACCGGCTCCAGCGACTGGGGCATGTATGTGAACAACGCCGACAACGTAACCATACAGTATTGTAATATTTACAACTTCACCGCAACAGGCATTTTGTTTGAGAATTCCAGCTTTGGCCTGATTGAATACAACGACGTCTCGAACAGCACTTTTGGACACGGAATACAGATGGGGACGGGTAGCCACAACAACAGCATATGTTTCAACAACGCAAGCCACAACGAACTGACGGCTTACATAGCAATAGAAAATACATCGTATTACAATGTGTTTCATGACAACTTCGCCTCTTATTGTAATGACATGGGTTTTGAGGCAGAGCACGGGGCACATCATAATTATTTCCACAATAACACAATACTCGACACCGAGATCGGAGTGAAACTGAGTCCGGGAAGTCACAACAACACCATACGAGACAATTTCATAAACAACACCGGAGGCGTAAACATAGACAACTCGAGCGACAACCTGATCGAAAATAACGTGATATCGTATAGCAATTCAACCGGAGTAACATTCCAGGACAACTCCTCGCGCAACAGGATACACAATAACGATATAAGCGTCTTTACAACATTCGGAATCTCGCTCTGCGGAGAAGGAATTACCGGCAATAACATAACAGACAACACGATTGAAAACGGTGATCCTGGTATCTTCCTGTGCAACGACACGGGAACCACGATTTCCGGAAACAGTTTCAGCGTCACCTACATGGAGATCCAGATGAACGGGTTTTCTGTCAACACGACAGTTTTCAACAACATATTCAAGGGCGAAAGTATGTTGATCATGGGAACACTGACATGGGACAACGGTCTGACAGGGAACAGATGGACAACATACGACCAGCCTTCCGAGGGCTGCGAGGATGCGAACAGCAACGGCATATGCGATTCCTCTTATGCCATTAATGAGAACAATACTGATTATCTTCCAATCGCGCTTGTTGTGGGAACAGTAACAGAAAACAGTCCTGGAGGAACGAGCTCTGGAAGCCCTGGGGTGTTACCTGCAACTGACCACGATACTGAAGGATGCAACTCTGACACGGATTGCAATGAAACCGAGGGCTGCCTTGACAATAATTGTACACAGGTAGAATGTGCCTGCGGGTATGTAGAAAACCACAGCTGCGTGGAGTACGAATGCTGCGGGTACGAAGAATGTGAGGAAGGAATGATATGCGATAACCATACATGTGTTTCAAATCCAGAAAATGAATCTGTGTCGAGGGAAGAAGCAGAGGATTACATAGAACAAGTCGAAGAAGCAATAAACAATATGTCCGAAACAGAATACTACCTCGCAGAGGCAAGGATTCTGTTGGAGAAAGCCAAAAAAGAGCTCGAAGAAGGTAACTATGCAGAAGCCAAACAGATTGCTGATATGGTTTTTGATTCTGTGAAAACAAGGACTGAAAATTTCAATATCATACTACCACTGACCATGATAATCATAACAACAATTATAATTCTGACGGTTATTTTCTTTTTCATTAAAAGGAGAAATAAAAAATGAAATACGAAGAAGTGATCAAACTTTTGAAGTCCATGGAAAACGCGAAGAACAGGGAAGGCATGCAAAGGTTCGGAATCCGCGGGGGAAAGATGCTCGGCATTTCTGTAGTAAATATCAGAAAAATGGGAAAAGATATCAAAAAGAATCATCCACTCGCTCTCAAACTCTGGGATTCGGGAATACACGAAGCCATGCTGCTTGCATGCTTTGTTGCAGAAGCTGATAAGGTAACGGAAGCACTTATGGAGAAATGGGCAAAGGATTTTGAATCATGGGACATTGTTGATCAGTGCTGTTCTAACCTTTTTGACAAGACACCTTTTGTTGAGACGAAGATAGACGAGTGGACCAAACGAGAAGAGGAATTCATCAAGAGGGCAGGATTTGTCCTTATGTGCACTAAGGCTGTCCATGATAAAAAAGCTGAAGATTCTGAATTCGAAAGATATTTTACAATAATCAAACGCGAAGCTTGCGACGAGAGGAACTTTGTCAGAAAAGCCGTCAACTGGGCCCTGAGGCAGATTGGAAAACGAAATCTCGTTCTCAACAAGAAATCAATCAAGGTAGCTAAAGAAATGGAGAAGATGGATTCCAAGGCAGCCAGATGGATTGCCAAAGATGCTTTGCGTGAATTAACAAATGAGAAAACACAAATGAGATTAAAAAGCAGAAAACTTTAAATATGGTTTAAAACCATAATATTATGGTATAAT
>DAOWAL010000010.1 GCA_030634615.1 Candidatus Aenigmatarchaeota archaeon
CCATCTTGATTCATGACGGAGAGATAAGAACCAAGTTGGAGAAGTTGAAGATTGCTTATATTCCTTTTCCTTTGGTGTGGTTTGCCTTAACCCATCCAAGGCCGGCTATCGCCTTCTTTCCTTTCTCGGTCTGGTAGGCTTCTGCTATGACAACGTAGAGTTTGTGTCCATGTTCTTTGTTGTTCATTTCAGGTTTCTCGACAACCACATCCGACCCTTCAGGTATCATGGAGCTCAGCTTGATAATGTTGTAGTTTGCTATTCCCGCATCCCACAATGCTTTGTCAAATGCAGCTATGTCTGTATCGCCTTCACCTGTTCCTGATGTAACGTGTATCTTCATAATAATCTATTTAATCTATTACAAAAACTCCGATATAAGCAAGGGAAAGAGTATACTTGCATCGCCGTCGATTGTTACGTGATTTGCTTTTTTCTTTATCTTCCCCCATGATATTGCTTCGTTTGTTCTTGCTCCCGACAAAGACCCGTCCCATGGCTGGGATGTTGTTATGTAAACAGCGTAGTCGAGTCCTTCACGAACTAAATTTGCACCCAAGACATGATGCTTTGATATCCCTCCGCCAAGAATTATACCGCCTGTTTTTTCTGCGTTTAATGTAATGTCAGCAAGTGATTTCATATCCCCTGTGACATCTATTCCAAAGTCAGGATGATCCTGCTTGAAAAAGTATGTCTGAAGGCCAATTGCCGAATCTGTTATTCCCGGTGAAAATATCGGAATATCGTTTTTTGCTGCCCAATACAAAAATGATTTTTTATCAGTTGTTAATTTACCAAGCTCTCTTGCAAGTTCACTTGGAGTAGTCAACTTGTTTTTTTCATACATCTTTGCAAAAAGAGGTTGAATTTTTTCTTCCAGAAGAACATATCTATCAGTCGGCACAATTATGTTGCCAATTCTGTTCATGGATTTTTTATTGAGTTCACTGTCATCCATGTTGAAGTCACCCATTAAATATGGTTTGAAAGAGCGTATGAAGTCGTGTTCTATTGCTCCACCTGTTGTTACTATTACATCCACCATTTTCTTTTCGCACAATTTTGCAAAAACTGACCGAAGACCGCTTGCAACCATGTTTGCTGTAAAAGCTAAGTACACCGTCACTTTTTCGTCCTGCATTGTTTCTATGACACTTACTCCTTTTGCTAAATTTGTTGCCTGAAAACCAGTATTTCCCATCTGGCCAAGCAATTCTGAAATCTTCATACCCTTTGAAACATCTAAATCCTTGATATTTTCCATAAAATCACCTCATGTAAAGAATTATATTGTAAATGTGTTTTCACTAATATTTTACCCTCTTCTCAGAGCCAAAAAATAGTTAACAAAATTCATTGTTTCAATTTACAGCCCAGAATTTAAAAGATTGACGTAATTTTATGTTTAAACTTTTATTGCAACCAGCAAAAGAATCAATTAGTATGAGTAAAAAAAGGATTCTCATAGTAGACGATGAGGAAACAATACTTATTCTAATAGAAAGTTTACTAAAAACAGAAGGTTTTGATGTAATAACTGCAAATAACGGAGCAGAAGGTCTTAGTGTAGCTAAAAAGGAAACTCCGGACCTGGTATTACTGGATATAATGATGCCGGGAACTAATGGAATAGAGGTTGCCGAAAAGATAAGATCAAACAAAGAAATAAAGAAAACAAAGATAATTTTCTTAACAGTTGTAAGATCAAACGAAGTCAGGTCAGACAGGCTTACAAAAATTGGCGCCGATGATTATATAACAAAGCCATTCGATAACATTGATTTAGTTGAAAGAGTGAAAAAAGTACTTAGTTGACTAAATTGTTCACAAATACGCGAGTTTACGAAGTTTTCACCTCAGGGGAGATTTTTAACTTTATAAACCATATTAACCTATAAGTTTATAGGTACATATAAGTATATAGGTGTTGTCAATGAAATCTATCGGTTCACATGTTCATGAAAATAGGAGTCAGGGTAAAAATTCAACCGAGTGGCATATAGAATTCAGTTGCAAAGTTTCCCACTACCCAAGATTGGATACCGTAATTATGGTAGCCGAAACCATAAAGAAGATAGGTCCGTGCACAAAAACAGAACTTTCAAGAAAATTGGAGAAAAAGGTAATGTGGCCCACCCTAACATTAATATTGGATTATTTCGATAAAATGGGCTTCATAATAAAGGATAGCAAAGGTCAGATAGTCTGGATATACAATCCGGAAATGGTAAGAAAGTACATCAAGAGGGAGGACCTTAAATGGAAGCCGAAATAATATTCGCAGACAGGAAACTGAAAAATGAATACGAATCATTAGAAAAGAGTAAAGAATTCAAATGGCTCCACAAAGCCCTAAACAGGGCATTCACTGATATAATGAAGAGTCCTTCTGTTGGAATCCCTCTCAAAAAGTACAGAATACCGAAAGATTTGAAACTGAAAAAGATAGACAATCTGTGGAAATATGATTTACCTAGCGGGTGGAGACTTCTTTATTCACTGGGTAAAGAAGGAATAACAATAATAGCGCTTGTTCTGGAATGGTGCGACCACGATAATTATCAAAAGAAGTACAGTGGTAAGAAATAACTGTAATGAGGTAAATTTACTTCAGGATTTGGATAACACCACTTTTTCCCACACAGAGGATTTAAAAGATATTAAGAATACCGATAAAGTATAAAGTGATTGCATGGATATTGAAAAACGATTCGACCTGATTAAGAGGAATACAGAAGAGATAATATCAGAAAGTGAATTAAAAGATCTTCTGAAAAAGAAAAAGCATCCATCGGCATACATAGGTCTTGCTATAACTGGAAGACCCCATATAGGATATTTTATTCCTATGCTGAAAGTCAGTGATTTCCTGAAAGCCGGTTTCCGTTTCAAAATATTATTTGCGGACATACACGGTCATCTTGATGATCAGAAAACACCATTTGAACTACTTGACAAAAGAATGAAATATTATATCGAAGTTATTTCAGGTATGCTTGACTCCATAGGGGTTGATAAAAGTAAACTTGAGTTTGTTAAAGGAAGAGATTTTGAACTGGATCCAAAATACACGCTTGACATGTATAAATTATCAGCACTGAGCACATTCTCAAGATGTAAACGTGCTGCATCGGAAGTTGTGAGATTCAGAGATGAATCAAAATTAAGTGGTTTCATATACCCAATCTTACAAACCCTTGACGAAGAATATCTTAACGTTGATGTACAATACGGCGGTCATGATCAAAGAAAAATCCTGATGTTTGCAAGGGAAAGTTTGCCAAAAATAGGATACAGGCCAAGAGTTGAAGTAATGACGCCAATGTTGCCTGGTCTTTCTGGCGGAAAGATGAGTTCTTCTGAAAACAAATCGAAAATAGACCTTCTGGATTCAGAAAAAGATGTTGAAAAGAAAATATCGTCAGCTTATTGCCCTGCAGGTTCTGAAGAAGAAAACGGTGTATTAGCGTTCATTAAACATGTCATAATGGTTATCAAAACAGATAAAAAAGAGGAATTTAAAATAGAAAGACCTGAAAAATTCGGCGGTAATGTTTCATATAGTGATTATCAATCACTCCATGATGACTTCATGAACAATAAATTACATCCCATGGATTTGAAAAAAGCTCTTAGCAGAGAAGTCAATATACTTCTTGAACCAATTAGAAAGAAATTAAAAAACAAAACGAATATGGTAAAAGAAGCTTACCCAGAATGAATTTCTTCCAATCAATTTAATTGATTGTTTTTAGGAAATCATCAACTTGTTCATTCTCGGCTTTACCTGATTTCAGAACAAAATGTTTTTGTTTTATTGGTTCGAATTTTTGTTTTATTTTCTGGTGCACTTCAAAATCAGCGTCACTTACACTTGGTCTTGTCTTTCTTATTTCCATACGATCTTTGACAATTTTTTCACTGCATACAACCTCGATCAGATGGAATTCACTTTTTGTTCTGGTTGCGATCTCTTTGATTTTTTTTCGTAAATCGTTGCTGTGAAACGTCCCGTCGACTACGACATTTTTAGCTGTTATCAAAAACTTCTCGGTCATTTCAAAGAGAAGATTGTAAACCTTTTCCTTCTCTTCTTCTGTATACGAAGGGTTATCAACTAACTGCTTCCTGATAACATCTGTGTTAAAAACATACGAACTTGTTTTTTCAGCTATTTTCCTTGCAATTGTTGACTTACCTGCACCTGGAAGTCCGCAGACTAAAATTAATTTCATTCCATCAGATCCTTGGTAACAACTTCTCCTGGGAGTGTTGATAAGTTCGGCCATATTTTTCTGCCCGGATAAATTGATGTGTTTATTCCCGTGCAAACATTGTCGCCTATGAATGCACCAATCTTTCTAAGTCCTGTGTCGATTTTCTTTCCTTTGATTATTGTAAAATGATTTTTACCATCGTGCCTGTAATCAGATGTTATTGTTCCTGCCGCAATGTTTACATTTTCACCTATAACAGAATGACCTATGTAACAATTATGTTTTGCTGTTGTGTTGTCCATTATTATTGAGTTAACAACCTCTCCGCCGAATTTTACATTATCGCCAATTGATGTGTTTGGTCTTATGTGTGCATTTGGTCCTATTACACAATTTTTACCTATTGCAACAGGCCCTTCTATATGTGTTCCTGGCATGACAATGGTTCCTTTCCCTATGCTGACTTGACCATTAATAACAACATGTTGTTTTACTTTTCCTTTGTTTTTACCTTTTATTTCCGAAAGCACTCTTTGATTAACTGTGAGTAAATCCCATGGGTAAACTATTGAAAGCCAGCTGCTTGTGTAAAAGCACCTTATTCTGATCTTTCCGGCAAGTGTGTTAACAGCATCTGTGAGTTCATATTCCTTTCTCTTTGATCTGTCAACTGACTTCAGAACATCAAATACCCTTTTGTTAAGAACATAAAGGCCGGTGTTTATCATGTTTGATTTTGGTTTGGATGGTTTTTCGTCGATTGATATCAAAAATCCTTTGTCAATGTCAAGCACTCCGTAATTCTCGGGGTCAATGGCTTTTTGACTGAGCATTGACACACCATAAGAAGCGCACTCCTTAATTGACTTTTCAGGGTAAAGGTTGTCCCCCATTAAAATCATGAAATTTTCATCGTTGTCAACAAACTTCTCAGCACAGAGAAGAGCATCGCCAGTTCCCAAAGCCTCTTTTTGCTTTGCGTAAACAAGTTTTATTTTTCCATACTTGTCCCCAAGTTTCTTTTTCACATCATTATCTGAAACGACCAACACAACTTCTTTTGCAACAGACGAAAGTCGATCCAGTAGGTGTTCTATAAGTAACTTATCTCCAACCCTGAGAAGCGGTTTTGTCTTGTTAACAGTAAGTGGATATGTTCTTGTCGATTTACCGGCACAAAGAATAACAGCTTTCATATAACGTTTTTTTCTTTTCTGCTTTTTAAAGTTAAATTAAACACGAAATCAATATTTAAGAGAATTATCATAATTATAAATTAATGGTTGATAACAGTCTACTTAATTATATAAAAGATAGTCTGGAAAGAGGGTTCCGTGAGGATTACATAAAACAGACTTTGATTGACCAGGGATGGAATTCTCAGGATATAAACGATGCTTTCAACCAAGTTCATGGCTACGGAAGAGATCAACCTCATCCGCACGAAGAACATCCTCATGCACCGCCTCAGCATCAAGAGCAATCCACCCCAGAAAATACCAATAAAACAACTACCCAGACAGAACCCACGCAACAACAGATACCGTCAAAAAGGACAACAGGCATCACAGTAATTTCCTCGTTGGGTATTTTAAGTGCCGTAATGGCATTGTTGTTAGGAGCTATTTCGTTAGGAGTCGGTGCTTTCATAGGTATCGGAAGCGATATTTTACCCATGGGTCCTGAGAATATAACTGCTCCTGCCGGGGTTGAGGGAATAGGTTTTTTGTTGAACATTATGGGTTTTGTATACATCATCATAGGCGTAGTCGGATTGGTGGGCTTCTATCTTTTGCTGAAAATGAAAAAAATAGGCTGGATCATCATAATTTTGATTGGTTTCCTACAGGTAGCTAGTTTCCTTATGTCATTCTTGTCATCATTTAACATCCTTGAAATAATATACAATACTCCTGTAATTGTTTTATGGATCGTGATCATCGTTTACTTGTACATGAAAAGGAAGCTTTTCGTTTAATATTTTTCTGGGAATCTCAAATGAAATTGATAAGCCACACAATAGCATAGCCCACAAGACATCCAGCTGTTAAAAACGGCATTGCCGGGTAAAACCTGTCTTTTTTGGCAAGCATCATAAGGCCGAACAAGGATGCTGCCACAGTGAGTGTTATGATAAGAACTTCTGTGAAGGCAAGTAATTTTGGTATATCATGGAATCTTATCAGCGAATCCATAACAACGCCTGTGAATATTAATGGGAATGCTATGTCACCGCCGCCTAGTATGGCGTTTTTGTATTGTGTTTTTGATACAACTGTTTTCTTGGCAGTTTTAGCGACAGACCGTGGTTTTATTTTCTTTATTTTCTCAGTCGCTTTTACCTTGTATGAAAGCATAATTCCTGCAAAAGCCTTGCTCTCTGTCTGGAACTCTGCAAGACCTATCATGTGCTTTGATTTCCACACGGCAAACATATCATATGCAGATATCGCCAAAAGTAGCAGTACTACCCAAAGTACGTCTAACATTGGAACAAATATAATAGCAATGCCAGCATAAATGAAAAGTTCTGTTGCGTTATGGATCCATATATTGGGTTTAACTACCTTGAAAAGCGCAAGGAAAAAACATATTATGAACGCATACATCGGTTCGATGAAAACACCTATTGTTATTGAACACGTCATCCATATGGCAAAGAAAAACATTGCTTTCCATATCATTATTTTTTTGAACTTGACAAGCAGGAAAATTAAACCTGTTCCAAGGAGTATTGCAAACAAAATGTAAACAAATGTTTCAGGACCATACAAATCCGGTCTTTCGCCTATTGCAGTATCATCATATTCTAAAACAACGTCTCCTTCAGGCGTATGTGTGACAGTCGTATTAAGATTGATGGCATAGAGTCCTATCACCTGTGAAGCGACGAATATCAAAACCATTATAACTGTTATCGGTAGGGTGTGTTTCATAATGATAATTATACTGTAGAATGTTTATTAATCACCTAAAACAAGAATTATTTATGATAAGTCCATTAGAAATTGAGATCGTTTTGAAGCTTCTTCTTGCAGCGGGTTTAGGTTTGGTTGTCGGATACGAAAGAGAGGTTCACAGAAAACCGGCAGGACTAAGAACACATTCACTTGTATGTTTAGGGTCAACATTGTTCACAATAGTTTCTCTTTCAATTGTGGGCTCAGGTGTAGATGTTTCAAGAATCGCAGCAGGTGTTGTTGTGGGTATTGGTTTTCTGGGTGCCGGAATGATTTTTAAATCAGATGACAATGTTAGAGGACTTACAACAGCAGCTGAACTTTGGGTTCTTGCCGCAATTGGCCTGGCAATAGGAATAGGATATTACTTCGTAGCAATCGTGGGGGCTATCATAGTACTTGTGGTTATGATCCCCCTAAAACACCTGTCAAAAAACGCAAGGGGTTTTTGAAACACCTGTTTTTATTAAACTTAATAATACGATAGATTTATTTGACTCCACCAAAGATATTATATCAGGTGACCTAAATGCTACCAAAAAAATACAATTTTGCTGAAAGCGAAGAGAAGTGGGGAAAGTTCTGGATAAAGGAAAAAATATTTTCGTTTAATCCGAAAACCAAAAAGGAAATTTTTTCAATAGATACTCCTCCGCCAACAGTTTCTGGTAAAATGCACATAGGGCATGCGTTTATGTATTCACAGATGGATTTTGTAGCAAGATTCAAAAGAATGATGGGATACGAGCTTTTCTATCCCTTTGGTACAGACGACAATGGTTTAGCCACAATAAGACTTGTAGAAAAAGATAAAAAAGTCAGAGGAACGGAAATGAAAAGGAAGGATTTTGTCAAGATTGTTCTAGATACATTAAAAGAGATCAGGCCAACATACATTCGTGACTGGAAGAGAATAGGAATAAGCTGCGACTGGGATATCTATTACACCACCATTAATGATCATTGCCAAAAACTGTCGCAAAAAAGTTTTTTGGATCTATACAAAGAAGGCAGGGTTCACAGGAAAAGAACTCCATTTATGTGGTGTCCCGAGTGTCAAACTTCAATAGCTCAGGTAGAGCTTAAAGACGAAGAAAGGGAATCCAAATTTGTTTACATGAAATTTGATACGAGTATTGGCAAGCAAATAACAATTGCGACAACAAGACCCGAACTGCTTCCTGCATGTGTCATGATTTACGTTCACCCGGATGATAAAAGATACAAGAAATTCATCGGAGCAAAGGCAAAAATACCGTTCTCAAACAGGCAAGTAGAGATAATGACAGATAAGGGTGCTGATCCTGAATTTGGATCAGGCGTTGTTTATCACTGCACATTCGGTGACATGGATGATGTCGAATGGATGGAAAAGTATGATATTCCACCAATAGAGATACTTGACAAAGACGGAAGGCTTAACAAAAAAGCTGGAAAATTCAAGGGTCTTAAAGTAAGTGAAGCCAGAAAAGTCGTAATTGAAGCTCTGGAAGAGGAAAACAGGATTGAAAAAACAGAAAAAATAAATCATGTTGTTAATACACACGAAAGGTGCGGAACAGATATCGAAATCTTAATGACAGAACAATGGTTCATCAAATACCTTGACCTGAAGGATAAATTCTTAAGAGCCGGGGAAGAAATGAACTGGTACCCATCTTACATGAAATCACGTTATGATAACTGGATAAAGGGTCTTAAGTGGGACTGGAACATTTCAAGGCAGAGAAGTTTTGGTGTTCCGATACCGATATGGTTCTGTGAAAAATGCAATGAAATTATACTTGCAGAGGAAAAGGATCTACCAGTTGACCCAACAACGGAAAAACCACATCATGCATGCAAGTGCGGGTCAAGAAAGTTTATTGGCGATCCAGATGTACTTGACACATGGGCAACATCATCACTTACACCGCAGATAGCTGCATCGCTGTTCCCTGACATTTATGACAAACTTTATCCAATGAACCTAAGACCACAGGCACATGACATCATAACATTCTGGTTATTCAATACAGCAGTAAAATCCCAGATGCACAATAATGTTAATCCATGGTCTGATGTAATGATATCCGGATGGGCACTTGATCCAAAGGGTAAAAAGATGAGTAAATCAAAGGGCAATGTTGTTGAACCCCAGAAAGTTATAGGATTTCATGGAGCAGATGCAATGCGATTCTGGGCAGCAGGTTCGAAACTTGGTGAAGATCTGCCGTATCAGGAAAAGGATTTGGTTACTGGTAAAAAAATGGTTACAAAACTATGGAATGCTTCAAGGTTTGTTACAATGAATCTGGAAGGATACAAACCGAAAAGGCCGAATAAATTCACAGAAATAGACAAATGGCTTTTAACAAAAATAAATGATATTGTAAAAGTGTCAACAGAGCATTTTGACAGATACGAATACTCGAAAACAAGGGCAGAAACAGAAAAGTTCTTCTGGAAGGTGTTTTGCGACTATTATCTTGAAATCATAAAGGACAGGATTTACAACCAGAAAAACTATGAAAAATGGGAAATTGAATCTGTAAAATACACTCTTTATTACACTTTACTTTCAGTTCTGAAGTTGTCGGCACCGATAATGCCTTACATAACCGAAGACATTTACCAGCATTATTTCAAAAAATTCGAAAAACACAAGAGTATTCACATATCAGAATGGCCAAAATACGATACATCGCTTTCTGACAAAAAGGCTGAAAAAGCAGGGGACACAGCAACTGACATAATTGCATCAATCAGAAAATTCAAGTCAGACAGCGCTTTGTCAATGGCTGAACCACTCAGGTATGTCACAATAGATTCAGCAGATGTGAAGTTAGTTCTAAAAGATATTGAAAAGACAATGAAAATCAAGAAAGTCAAGATCGGAAAGGCAAAAGAAATAGAAACTGAAAATTTCAAGGTAAAACTTGATGTAATGAAATGATTTTAAACATTCTTGTCAAAAATCTATCATGAAACTACTCTTAGTTTTGTTTGTTGCTTTTTTGGTCATTGTCCCAGTAGCCAGTGCATGTGAGGAAAGTTCACGAAGAGTGTGTGGTTCTGACATAGGCGTGTGCCAAAGCGGCAGGTCTGTTTGTAAAGATGGATCATGGGGTGAATGTATTGATGCAAAAATCGCGGAATCATACAATGATGTTTGTGGCAATGGTCTTGATGACAATTGTAACGGCGAAACTGACGAGAACTGTTTTCCGTGGACATCGCTTATTCTTATCGGAGGGGGTGTTCTTTTCATAGGAATTGGCATGATGTACATGCAGCATGGAAAGGGTGAAAGAATGGTTTCAGAGGGTCTTTCAAGGGATTAAAAATACCCGCTATCGATCGTTTTTATCGAAGGTAACATTTTTAAAGCCTATGCATATATATAAACTCTGTATATAGAATACTATACAATCTAATCAGATAGATATATTCAAAATATATAAAGGAGGGATAAAGATGGCAAATAAACCACACATTAACCTTATAACATCAGGACACGTAGACCATGGAAAATCAACTTTGATAGGTAGACTTCTGTACGATTCAGGATCTCTTGACGAACAGGAACTCAGAAAGCTTAAAGAAAAAGCAAAGGAACTTAAGAAAGAAACATTCGAATTTGCTTTTGTAATGGACGCTTTGAAAGAAGAAAGAGAGAGAGGTGTAACAATCGATCTCATGCACAAGGAGTTCGAAACAAGCAAATATTACTTTACTGTAATAGATTGTCCAGGTCATAGAGATTTTGTTAAAAACATGATCACAGGAGCTTCTCAGGCAGATGCTGCTATAGTAGTAGTATCAGCAAAAGACAGCATTCAGGAACAAACAAGGGAACATTTATACCTAGCAAAAGTTCTTGGCATTAACCAGCTTATTGTAGCAATAAACAAAATGGACGTAGTCAACTACGACCAGGCAACATACAATAAGGTAAAAGACGAAGTTAGCAAACTTATACAGACACTTGGTTACAAAGTAGACCAAATACCATTCGTTGCTTGCTCTGCTTACATCGGAGATAATGTCGCTAAGAAGTCAGAAAACATGTCATGGTACACAGGACCAACCCTGGTAGAAGCACTCGATCAGGCAATAACGCCACCGGAAAAACCTCTTGACAAGCCACTTAGACTTCCTGTTCAGGACGTATTCACCATTACTGGTGTAGGTACAGTTCCTGTAGGAAGAGTAGAGACAGGTGTATTAAAGCCGGGAGACAAGATTATCTTTGAGCCTTCAGGCGCAACAGCCGAGGTAAAGTCAATGGAAATGCATCACAAGCAACTTCCAAAGGCAGAACCCGGAGACAACATCGGTTTCAACGTAAGAGGCATTGCCAAAAACGAGGTTAAAAGAGGTGACGTTGCAGGACACACGAACAATCCACCAACAGTTGCAAAAGAGTTCACAGCACAGATAATTGTCCTACAGCATCCAACAGTGCTTACAAAAGGTTACACGCCAGTATTCCACTGTCACACAGCACATGTCGCAGGTCAGATTGTAGAACTTGTAAAGAAACTTGATCCAAAAACAGGAGCAGTTCTTCAGGAAAACCCAGACATGCTAAAGCCGGGTGACGCTGCTATAATCAAAGTAAAACCAACACAGCCAATCGCACTTGAAAAACAGTCCGATTTCCCAGAATTAGCAAAATTCGCTATGAGGGACATGGGTAAAACAATAGCAGCTGGTGTAGTAATTGACCTTGTAAAAAGGTGAAGTATTTACTTCCCTTCTTTTTCTTTATTTTATTTATCACTGTTAGCGTAAACTCTGCATCTGTGAACAATGTGTTAATTTAAAACTGATTTCGAAAAACAGAGCATGGACATTACTTATAAGGGAAAAACCATAACTCTCGATAAAAAATATGGAGTATTTCAAGAGACACACACAAAAACTATGTTTGATATTTACACTCATCATAATCTTGCTAAAAAAATCAAACTTATACCAGAAACAGAAGAAGGGGTAACAGAAATTGGAGATAAAATAGATAAGCAAAAGACATTGCTAAACAGTTTCATAGATAATCCCGAGTTATTTAATACACCTGATCCTGACCAAGATACTACTATAGCATCAAGTGAAAACTTGATTGGTCTGTATAGTGACTTATTGGAAATAGCTGAAGGCGAATAATTTTTACCTTTCTTTGAGTTCTTTTTCTTTATTTTATTTATCAACCTTAGCGTAAGCTCTGAACACGTGTGCACTTTTCATTTGCCATGTTCAAAAATTATTTTATTGTAGTAATCTGATTTCTTATAATTTTAACTTCTTTTTGTTCAAGAACAATATTCTTACATTTGACCAGAAATGCTGGTGTTTTCTTCATGATCAAATCATATTTCTGATATGGTACTTTCCGATTGACATAATATTGAGAATCAATTCGAGCAGAAAATGCTTTATCAATAAGTTCAAAATCATCTGACGTGAAATATTCCTTTAGAAATCTTTTTGTAAATTCAATAGTACATGAATGAATTTCACATTTTATGCCTATTATCATAAGTAGAGAATAAATTCCGTGATAAATAGTGTAATATGCAGTAGTCAACTGCCAGTCTCTGCTCTTTGATGTCCTTAATGTTTCTAGTGATTCCTCAGCTTTGATAAGATAAGCATCTCTAAGATTATCGCTTGGCTCCACAAGTTCGATTCCTTTCTTTTGATTTAAACACCATTTTATTTGATCCATTTTGTAACTCTCCTTACAAAACCTTCTGCACCTTTTATTAAAAAATGATTTTCTAAAATTTCTTTTAGTAAAAAATCATCATGCAATTCTTTTTCAAATATTTTTTTAGGGTAACTCTTAATGTTTATATCAATTCCGTAATTTTTTCCAGCCTCTTTGATTTTTTCTTCATCATACTTGCCCACAATAAATAAATCCAAATCAGAATCATCCTTTTGTATTCCTTTTGCAAAACTCCCGAAGATAATGACTATTCCTTGCATGAATTCATCTGCCTTATCAAGAACCTCTTTGATAAGATGATTTTTTTCTAGGAACTGTATCTTCTTGTACTGTTCTGTTAAAAGAAAGAATTCTCTTGATAAGCTTGAATTATTTATTGAGTAACTCTTAATCTTGCCTCTAATCTTTGATTCTAGAATACCTCTTTTTTCAAGTTTAGCAAGTGTCACAAAAGCCGTCCTTGAACTTACATGTAAAAGTTTCTCAACTTCCCGAATATAGAATTCATTATCATATCCTTTGGTAAATAGGCTTAAAATCTTCAAATCAGTATCGTTTACTTTTATAACCATATGAATACATAAGTAAACGATATTATATAAATGTTTTGGTTTTAAACGAGATCATTTCTATATGCGATTAAACATAATTTTAACTGATTTGTACAATGAATTATTGGAAATAGCTGAAAGTAGCGAGTAATTTATCTTTCTCTGAGTTCTTTTTATTTATCATAGTTGTCAGTTCTTACTCTGCGAAAGAGGTAAATACTTATAAATATATATACTATATAAATTCATATATAAGGTGATATTATGCCACAACTGATGAAAACGCCAGAAAGTGTAAAAACAATACTACATTATCCCAATCTGAAAACAGTACTTTTGGTAGAGGAAACTATAAAAGAATTGGGTGCCACCACAAAAACTAACCTTTTCAGAACATTGAATAACAGAGTAAATTGGCAGGTTATGGAAGTAATCCTCGATTATCTTTACGCAAGAGGAATGATTGTCTACGACAAAATAGGAAAGATAACATGGGTTTACAACCCCGAAGGTGTCCGTAAATGGAAGAAAATGAAGCATCTTGAGGTAAGGGTATGATAGTATTACGTTTCGCTGATATTAACGTGAAGAAAGCATACGAAAGGCTTAAAAAGAGTGAGTTTCAGGATCTTTATAAACATCTGGCAAGGGCTTTTAAGGATATAGAGAAAACTCCGTCATGTGGAATATCCATACCAAAGAAACTTATACCAAAGGTGTATATCAAAAAATATGGAATAGTAAGTTTGTTCAAGTATGATCTTCCCGCTGGGTGGAGACTGATATACTCATTGGACAAAGATGGAATAGAAGTCATAGCTATAATACTTGAATGGATGAAACACAAGGATTACGAAAAAAGGTTCAAATACAAGAGCAGATAATGTTGAACATACTCCCTTTCTTTTATTTATCACTCTTAGCTTAAGCTGCATCTATGAACAATGTGTTAATTTAAAACTTTCCAGAAAATAAATGGTATGAAGATATTCGGTAAAGGCATCGAAATTGATAACTCGGAAAAATACGGTCTCATAACTTGGGGCGATAAAGGTGTTAGATGGGGATATATTGATATTAAGAATTATTTGAAAAATCTATCTTCGGAGTCACCTATATCTTCGGGGTCAGATAGCGAAGTAAAGCGTGATATATCAATGCAACATGTTGGGATTTCGGCGTTTTTTGATGAATACAAAGCTAAAATAGGTAAAGAAGACCCGGAAATGGTAAAAGCCATTCAAAGAACACTAGATATTCTAACGCCTCTCACTAAGTGAATTTACCTTTCTCTGAGTTCTTTTTCTATTGGTTTTTTCATTAGAAGTGAATTTGGTAGTATTATGTTTTTCTTGTTCACTCTCAGGACGACTGAGAACGGATCTATCCTTTCAACAACGCCGTGATACTTTTCTACCTTTATCTTATCTCCTACCCTGAGTGAGTTTTTAAGATGCATGCCTGCTGTAAAGTTTGGTATTAGGTCTTTTAGGCCGACTGTGAATACTATTACAACTACTGCAAGGACTGCTGAGAAGAGCAGAAGCATTGCATTTATGTCAAGTCCTATAAGGCTTAGTGACATTATTACAGCGATCATTGAAACAGAGTATTTTATCAGTCCACCTGAAAACTTGGCAAGTACTTCTTCTTTGAGCATTTTCCTTGCGCCTTCTTCAAACACTTTACCGAAGAAATCGGCAACCATAAAGCCTATTATTATGACAAGTATTGAGAGTATCAGCTTTGGAACAAATATTATGACATCATTGATTAAGTTAGCAACACTGGTAAATCCAAGTATCTGGATTATCATTGTAAGGGTAAGTATGTAGATGCTCCATTTAACAAGATCTCCTATGAATTCAACAACGTCTCCTTTGTAACCAGTAACGCGGAGTATGTCTTCGGTCAGGGTTCTTGTTGTCATCCTCTTAAGACCAACAACTCCAAGTATTTTTCTGACAATTGCTTTGGCTATCCTTCCTGCAATGTATCCAACTAAGATTATCATCACTATCTGGATTATCAACTGCAAATTAGGTACTATGAACTGTGGGAAAAAACCTTGCATAAAACCTAAAAGCATTGCATACGATGTTTCCATAAAGGAATTGATATCGAAAGCCATAGAACTTTGTTGGAAACAATATATATAAATACAAATTTGTGACTATTTTGTTAAAATTAGAATACCATTGACTTGTCATTCAGTACATCTTTTACAACACTTTTTGCATCTTCGAAAAATTTCATTATCATTGGCTTGTCTTTGTGTCGTTTGTAGTTTTCGTATATATGAGCAATAACTTCCTTTGGCAGATCTACGCCACTAACTTTACTTGGTAACATTAAATCTGGTGCAAGTGAAACATTGACAACTTTCGGTTCACCGTTCAAGCTTATGTCAATTCTTGCAAACTGTGCATCTATTGCTCTTGCAGCTTCCAGAGCAAGATGCTTTGTTTCAACATCCATTTTATGTGTTTTGTAATCAGCTTTTGCAAAAATAATGTCTTTTTCCTTTGTTTTCTTTTTCAGGCACGTTAAAACATCTGGTTCTGCAACATAGCATGAAACCACGTTTTTTACAACATCCTCTATTATTATTGGCTCATTAAGGCTAGCTAGTGCACCTATAACAGATTTTGCCTCAGTTA
>DAOWAL010000047.1 GCA_030634615.1 Candidatus Aenigmatarchaeota archaeon
CACGACAGAGGGAATAGTTTTCGGCATTGCCATATCACTTAGGATGTTTTGTATACTTTTTTCGCTTTCTTTGCTCATGCTTACGACAAAGCAAAAAGATATTATGGAATCCTTGGGAAATTTTTTACCGAAGGAAATTTCATTTTCACTTTCAACAGCCTTTCGTTTCATCCCTATCTTGGAAAAAGAGACAAAAAGTATAATGATTGCACAGCAGACGAGGGGTTATTCGAAAAGAAATTTAAAAAAGCTGACCGTACATTTTCCTGTAATCGTTCCCCTTCTTTCAAAATCTTTGGGAATGGCAAGGACTCTTGCAATATCCGTCGAATCCAGAGGCTTTGGCAGGGCAAAAACAAAGTATAATATTAAAATGAAATATTATGACTGGATAGTTATCTGTGTAACGTTTTTGTTTAACGTGTATCTTTACCTTTTTTATTCCGCGTAGTAATACTGTCCTTTTTCTTTTTGCTCTTTGTCCTTTTGGGAATTGGACTTATTCACCCTCGCTCTTCCTGTTTGCGGATCTCTTCTGAAAGTTATGTCAAGAGTTTTTAGAAAAGTGTTCATACCCTTTTCCATTTCGCATGGTGGATTTCCTACACCATTCTTTCCACACTGCCCGTCAAATACCATTATCCTGTCAGATATGGAATCTATAATCTGAAGATCGTGATCAACAACAAATGCCGAAATTTCCTTGGTTTCTATGTGATGACGTATGATTTTTGTCATCTTGAGCCTTTGTTCCACGTCAAGAAATGCAGATGGTTCATCAAGCACTAAAATTTCATGTTCCTTACCAAGTGAGCATGCTATGAAAACTGCCTGCAATTCACCACCTGATAACTTGCCCATTGATTTTTCTAAGTTTCTTTCAATTCCAAATAAAGAAAGAATTCTTTTAAATTCATCATTGTGTAGTTTATTTCCAATCATTAATTGAATATAATCCTTAACATCCAGATCTTCCTGACCATCTTCAAGTACAAGTCTCTGTGGTTTGTATGAAAGTTTCATTTTTACAAAATCGCCCTTATCAGCTTCCAGCTCGCCAACGAGCATACGTATGAATGTGGTTTTACCTATTCCATTAGGACCAAGAATTCCTATAACTTCTCCGCTGTAAACTTCACCTGTTTCTGTTCTTAGTGAAAAATCCTTGAAGGTTTTTTCAAAAGCTGAAAATTCCATGAACAACTTGTTCTTACCAGTCGCTTTTGCTGATTTTGAAAATGTTATTGATTTATCCCTGAAACGTACATTCTCTTCTCTTATGTAACCATCAAGGTAAGTGTTTATACCAGTTCTTACACCATACGGATTTGATACAACACCGAATACCCCTGGTTTCCCGTATAGTATGTGTACATGATCGCTGAGATAATCGAGTATTGCGAGGTCATGTTCAACAACCATGACTTCACTGAATTCTGCCAGTCTTCGGATTTCCCTTGCAACATTCATTCTTTGCTTCACGTCAAGATAGCTTGACGGTTCATCGAAGAAATAAAAATTGTGTTTTTTCGATATTACTGCTGCTATTGCAAGAAGTTGTAATTCACCACCGGAAAGAGTTTTTACATCTTTATTCAACATCCCCTCCATCCCGAGGTCTGCAACGATCTTCTCATAACCTTCATGTTTGCTCAGCAAATCTTTGACAATTCCTTTCCACATATTTGGTATGAGATCTACGTGTTGTGGTTTGTATGCTATTTCAATTTCCTTTTGTTTAAGCCTTTCTAAATAATCCTGAAGTTCAGTTCCCTTGAATTTTTCTATTATAAAACCCCATGGAACTTTTTTGCTGAAAAGCCCCACATTTGGTTTCATACTTCCTGCGAGTATGTTAAGAACAGTTGTTTTACCAACACCATTTGGTCCAATGAGCCCGGTTACCATATTCTTTTTAGGAATCGGTAATCTGTACAATGCAAACTGATTTTTACCATATCTGTGTATAGGATCTTCATCAAGTTCTTTTGGTAGATTCACAACAGATATTGCGTTGAAGCCAAGTTTGTCGCACGTCTTAACACAGAGACCACAGCCTATGCATAATTCTTCATTGAAAACAGGAAAACCATCTTCACCTTTTACAATGCACTCTTCTCCTGCCCTGTTTATAGGGCATGCGTCCATGCACTTGTACCCACAATTATTAAATCTGCAAAGATCCTTTTCGTGTACAACTATTCTCTTTTTTGACATTTCATCACATTTAACCATTTGCGACAATTGCTTTTTTACTAAACATGATATTTACAATTTCACCGAATGACGATTTTGACATTGGTATTTTTCTCCCTCTCGGTATCAGTACCTTTAGAATTTCTCCTTCAGGTGAATATATCACATTTATACCAACTATGGGAATTGGTGTTATTAATTTTTCAATAAACTCTTTCACATCACTACAATCTTCAACAACTCTTAAAGGCTTTCCAATGAGCTTTGATATTTTTTTTACCATAACACCCTTTTTCCCAATAATTCTTGGACCATCGCCTTGTTTAGTTACTATTACAAGTATTTTTTCACCTTCGACAATTTTTTTTATTTCAACATCGGCAAGTGGTTTGAATTCTTTTGATATATTATTCAGTGTTTTCAATACCGTGATATCAATGTCTTTTACATCTCCTGATTCAACCTTCTTTTTACATGATATGCACATAATATCCGAATTTAGACAAACATTACATATTGGACCCTTCATAAAAATCACTTTAATCTATTTGAGAAAAAAGTTTTAAATTTAAAACCTACAGCAGATCCAACACCTGATCCAGCAACATCCACAAAAAAATCTATGTAATCTCCGGTTCTTTGTGGTACAAAAACCTGTATGAATTCACAAAGTCCACCGAAAAGGCCACAAGCAACAAACGGTATTACAAAAACTTTCCACCCACGTGTATAATATCTTGCTATTCTGGTCGCGATGAGAGCATATAATACATATGCTATGAAATGCTCTATATCACCCATTCTAAGAACAGGCGGACCCATCATTTCAAGTGATGGCAATATCGAAAACCATAAAAGAAACAATGTTTCAAGAGCAAACAGTAATACATATGCTTCAAATCTTGCATCTTTTTTCTTTAGCATTCATTTTCCCTTCCTTCCATATGTCAGTGTTAAAGAAACAATCATTATTATGAAAACAACTGCAACACCTATCCAAATAGGAATGTTTTCCGGTTTTGTGGGTTCTTCAAATAAAGATTGAAAATTTATCTCAACAACATCTTCAGTAATTTTTTCATTATCATCATTTTCCGCTGGTTGTTTTTCGTCTGAAAAATCTTCAGGATTTGTCGGGTCTACTATTTCAAAGACCTGCGGGTTCCCTGGAAGAGATGCTGCTCCTGCACTGGCTGGCGGGATCGATCCGCTTGTAAGTGGACAATTACTTCCGTTCTCTGCTATGAGTTCCATTATCCTTGCCTCAGTGTTTTTAAAAATATCCGTCTTGTCGGCAAAATAATCATTTTGTCCAAATAGTACGACAGGTACGTCTGACGATATACCATAGTTGTATTTGTATGCACCAAAAACATCCATGTTGCCGGGAACAGATACATCATACTTTATTGCAGCGAGTACGTCAGAATACTCATTTATCAGACCTTCCATAAAGCTATCGGTTAGTACGCATCTATCTCCGCATGTACTTGCTGTGAAGTAAACAACACATACTTCTTCTGCAGAAACAGTCGGTACGATTATTACAAATGTCAACAAAATTAACAGCAATTTTACGTTATTTTTTATCCCCATATTTTAACCTCCATTATAGCTGGCCCCCACATAGATGGAATCTGTGATATGAAATCTGAATTGAATTGCACATCTTCTGTTATTTCAAGATCAACAGGATTGTTCGACGAACCGTCAGCATCTCCGGATGGTCCTGACGATGTCCTGTTCATGTTTGCAAATCCTGGGTTTAGGTCATTTATGAAATTCATTTTATCAAGGAGCTTCATAAACCCGTTGTCGATGGAATCATTCTGTGGGTCAAATATATCATCCGGATCCGGTCCAATCTCGACTGTTACAGAACTTTCGGGTATGTTATCACCGTTTGCGTCATAATAAATTGTCGGTCTTGAACCTTTTGCTTTACTGAGTATGTCACTATATTCTGTGAGACTAACGCCCTTTACAGCAAGCGAATAAATAACCCTGTCGTCTGGTGAACCACCCTTTCCATCCAGCAATGAATCTTGCATACCTGTCCCTATCTTAAACGAATTGTTCCCTCCGGGATTGAGAAGATTAGCAGGGATTTGTATTATGTAAGGATCTCCGAGTGTTTCGTATTCATCAGAATAATTTCCAAGCCAGTAAACCCTTGTCCAGTTTTGTCCTGGGGTATTTGATGAATTGACCCATAACCTGTCTGTCCAGTAGTAAGATGAATATGATGTTATTTTCGAATCAATTACCTCAACAGAAACTTCACCATCGCTCGGTATTACAAACCATCCCTCTTTTGTTCCTGTCATGTTGTCCGTTATTAAAGTTTCACCTGATGATTCCCTGAACCTTGGCGATTCAAAGTTCATTGTAATTTCACCGTATTCTGCTGATCTGATATTTGGAGTGTAATTGAATGAAATGAACGAATCCGGATGTAATGTGTTATCCAGCGATATGTTTCCTGTAACATTGAAAATTTGAGCTGCAAATGTTGCATTCGCGATATCCTTTGCAATGCTTTTGTATATATCTTTGAGATCATCTGAATTTGAGCTGTTGTAAAATCTGTCACAATCTGGTATCCAACTGCTTGATGTGCAATTCCAACATGCAATTTCTTCAAGTGTAACAAGATCTGAAGCCGAACCGAACGCAACAACATATACTTCTATTCCATAATCCTCTCTTGCCTCGCATGTCAAATCTATTGCTTGTTGACTTCCTGAAACACCGCTTGGACAACTTGTTCCTGGTACACACCTATTTGCAAAACCATCGCTCATGACAAGAATGGATTCGTATCTTTTCATCGTGGCATTCAATTCGAGATCAAACTTTGCATTGACAGCGTCATTATTTCTCATTTTAACTGCTATTACATTATCACCTTCTCTGAAGTAAGATATGTTTACACGTATTGATTCCCTTACTTGTACATCGTCGATGTAATACCTTTCACTGTCCCAGCTGGATCTGGAACCAAATCTTATTGTGAAATTATTTATCATGTTGTAAGGTGAAAGATCTATTTTATCATTAACATAATCATTGTAGTTGTCCTTTGAAATGTACTGTTTTACTCTCTGCCAAGTCCCATCCCATATCCATACATCTGAATATTCATTTGTTTCGATTGAGTCATCCCCCATCTTTTTCCAGTAAGAAAGTTGTAAGTTGCTTTTACCACTAAGGTCAAGATGAGTTTCTGCATAACCATATAAATCCATATCCCTGAAAACAAGTACATCAGTCCCACTGTGTGCCGTGTAACTACCTTGGTTGGCCATTAAATATACTTCCTGCCCGCCGTCATCTATAAACCAGTTTCCTGGTGCTGAGTTAAGATCGTTTCCATTAACACTGTACGCCCCTGTACCATAATAGCTCTCAAAATCATCGTAAAATAAAACATCCCCTCTGTTCCAGTATTTCCCGTCGTGTTCTGTTGTCTCATTATCTATCCCATGTCCATTGAGGTCTTTTTCAGCATTGTCTTCAGACAGGACATAGAGTTCAACAAAGTCAAGATCTTTTAATTCTGTTATATTGAAATGCTTTCTGAAATAGTAGTTTCCTCCGTTATTTTCTATGTCTGTTACAATGTTTGGTGAATAGGGTGAATTTTCAAATCCCAGTATTGCTTGACCTGCATCCCACCCTGAATCTGTATAGTTGTATTGTTTCCAGTCAGTATTATTTACATCTGGTGGATCAGATGACGGATAACTAGTATTGTATAACCACATTGACCCGGCAGGGATTAAAGCATCTACAATCTTTGAAGTTCTAATCATGTTAACAGCACTTGCTATACCGCACGATATGCAAGTATAACTACTGGGGGCATACCCATCTATTTGCGCTTCTAATGAAGTTGTATCATTGCTAAGGGGGTGAATTTCGTCAATCCCTGTTGTATAACTAACAAGACCAACCCTGCTTCCATTATATTCCACCATTGTATTTACGAATTCTTTGTCAACTTCTATTGCTACTTCTATTCTGTCTCTTTGGCATGGTGCAGGTGCATTACAATTACATGGGCCCGCAAGAGAATTAACATCGCATGTTGACATACTACCTGAGATATCTGTTATTAAAACAGAATCACTTGCACCTTCACCACTCGTGAAAGCGAATGTTTCAGTTCCGAATCTTATTGGTATTGTTGCATTACTCAAAACATCTATTAGATTTGCCTTTCCGCCAAAAATTTGTGAAATATTGTAATCGGGTATTGTTATAGTCTGTTCACCTGTTGCATTACTGTTGTAAATTTCCTCGCCGCCTATTGAAAAATAAACCGGTATTGACATTTCGTTTAGTGTAAGATTGTTGAAATAGTGCAGATACACTGTTATATTTTGCAGTGTTCCAGGAACGTAAAAAGATGAATACAGATTTAATATGCCATTTATTCCAGGGAAATAATAATATCCAGTTCTTGTGTTCCCTGTGTATACGTATTCTCCTTCTGTTAGTTCAGATGTTTTGTATATAATTTTGAAATATCCACCGCCGATGTGGTTGAAATTAGGCTCAGTGAAGTTTATTTCTATTATGTTATCACCCTGTGTGAAGTACGAGCAATATGATGGGTTAACAGTTTCAGAGCACACTGTCCAGTTATCAGCTGAGAAGTTGACAGCAGTTTTTACAAAAGACCCAACAGAATTGCCATTGACAGTAAGCGTGAAGTTATTTCCGGTATTTAGTTCCATGTAAACTTCCGTGATATTTGCATCACTTGGCAGAGTTATTATCTTTGTTATGTTCCCGTCACCTACATATCCACCAAGATATGAAAAATATGAATTGGATTTACTAACCTTTGTCATATAAACTCTTGCAAGATACCCATTCACAGGTTTAGTTTTTTCATAACCAGACACTATTGTAGACAATCTTGAAAGAAAATATGAAGAATTTCCAGTGCTCGAGTATATCGATTCGTTGTTAAAAGCGAGTTCATATTGTAGATTTGTTCTGTTTAAAACCGTATCGAAAAATTCCTTCGTTAAATTTTGTGCCTGGCTGATATTACCTTCGGTCCACAGAGAGCCTATGACATCAAGTACTGTTCTATTCTCATCACTCTGATCAAGACCGTAGTCTGTAAGGTTTATTATATCTGAAACAGCACTGATTTTTGCTGTTTCAATTATGTTTGCAATATCCTTTCCTGCAAAATAATACCTTTGATATCTGAGTTCAGGAGTAGAGTATGTAAATGACACTCCTGCTAAAAATAATGACACAGTTAACAGAAGCGCTATTGATGCTATTGCGTCAAGTGAAAATAAAAACCCTTTTTTCATACTTTTATATTTAAATTTCGTGAAGATAAATATCAAGATAAAAGGTGTATGTTATGGATCTCAAAAAATTTATACTATCGAAATTTGGAAAGGACGTTTTTTCGATAAAAGAAACCGACCTTTTGAAGGAAAGACTGAGAATAGAAAAAGAAGTTGAAATGATCTCAGATGATCTAAAAACAATTGCTGAAAAAATTCAGAAATTGATGATCGAAGCAAAAGGTCAGCCAACGACATTGAAAATGTTAAACGTTCAGAAAATAAAATCTCTCAGACTCGAATCCAGAACAAAGCAGATGGAAGCTTCACACTTTTTACATGAACTCCAGCTCATAATGCTTGTACAGGCCATGAGAGAAAGAGAAAAAACAGAAGAAGCGTCACAAGTCACAAAAGAAATACTCAGTTCAGACATGGATAAACTTAGCAATATCCTCAATGATGAGGAAGTTAAAGAGGCAATTAGGGAAGGAAGACTGGATAAAATAAAAGAAAAGCTGGAAAGAGTATTTGGAAGAGAAGAAGTTCTCACAGATAACGAATCAAATGACTTGATGCAGGCAATAAATGATCTAGAAAAAGTGGATGAAGAAACCGCTCTGAGGATTGCAGGCGAAAAAGCAAAAAAAATAACAGAAAAGGAAACAGAGTAATTTCTTTTTGGTGTTTTTATGGGAGAATTAAGAGAGTCCCTTTTGAAGCAGCAATTACAGTATGAGATAGATGTTGCAAAAAAACTTGATTCAATTGGTAAATCGAAGGAAGCTGTGGTACACTACAGGACAGCCGCTTCAATATATAGGAAACTTGCATATCTTTCTCCAAGAGAGCATTCGGAATCATTTTTCCATTCAGCCACACAATACGAACAAATGAGCAATGTTATTCACAGCACGACTCCATATACCCGTGCAAAAACACCGGATCATATTGACAGCATGGTAATATCTGAAAAATCCATTGTCAAATGGGATGATATTGGAGGACTTTCTGAGGTCAAAACAGAAGTCAAAGAAGCAATAA
>DAOWAL010000142.1 GCA_030634615.1 Candidatus Aenigmatarchaeota archaeon
AAAAATGAATATACAAAAGGTAAAAAAATAGATAATGAAGTTATGACACAAATTAAATTACGTAAAAGCAAATTTCATGGAGAATGGAATTATAAAATAATTCCAAATGAATAGGGAAGTTATTTTTACTTACACACTAAGAGTTTATAATAGGTTGGTTGAAAAATATGGTGATGTCTTTGACTGTTCCTATCGTACTGTTGCAGGTTATTTTTCAAAGCGTAAAAAAGAGATTTACGGTAATGAAGCAGGGTCTCTCCCGTTGGAACATATTCATGGAGAAGCACAAGCTGACTTTGGTGATGCAGACTATTACGAAAACGGTAAGCTTTATAACGGAAAATATTTAAATCTTTCTTTTCCATATAGCAATAAAGGATATTTTCAGGTATTTAAAGGAGAAAACCAGGAATGCTTATTTGAAGGGCTGATAAGCATGTTTGAGTATATTGGTGGTGTTCCTACAAGAATCTGGTTTGACAATGCCAGCACCATTGTAACAAAGATTCTAAAGAATGGAGAGCGCAATCTGACTGATGCTTTTCTAAGGTTTATGACACATTACCGTTTTGAAGCAGCTTTCTGCAATGCAAATTCTGGACATGAAAAGGGTAACGTAGAGGGAAAAGTCGGCTATCATCGGAGAAATATGTTGGTGCCGGTACCAAGGTTTAAAAATCTTATCTTATTCAATGAAGAATTGCTCCAAAAGTGTGATAAAGACGCACAAAGAGAGCATTACCGGAAAGATGCAACTATAGAAGAACTTTACGCTAATGATAAAGCAGAGCTTTTGAGCTTACCTAAAACAAAACTGGATGTGAGTAAATACATCACAGTAAAAACTAATGATTATGGAAGATTTTATCTAAAAAATGGCCTGCATGAATATTCGGTATCACCTAAATATTCCAAAACCAGTGTACTTTTAAAAATAACAGCAAATGAAGTAATTCCGATGGATGAAAGTTATCGGGAAATTGTCAGGCATGAGAGGTTTTACGGCAGATATAAGCAACAGAGCATGAAGTGGTTACCGTATTTAACACAACTATCCCGCCGTCCTGGTGCGTTAAAATATACAGGAATATATCAAATGTTACCGGAATCTATGCATAACTATCTTGAAAAGTGCGATAAAAGCAGCAAAGGTAAAGTGTTACAAATGATTTCGACCTTGACGGAAATGAACGGATTTGAATGTGCTATAAAAACGGTTGATAATGCTCTTAAACATGAAGTAACAGATACCGACAGCCTGCTCAATCTTCATAGGCGGATTCATGGAAATTATGTTGAGTTACCTCCAATACAATTATCAGACAATATTCCAGAATTATCTTGTGTTATTTCTGACTTTAAAGTTTATGATCGAAAACTTGAGAAATCAGGAGGCAGGATATGATGATAGCTGAAATAGCAGCTTGCTGCAAAGAATTAAGGTTAAGCCGCAATATTGTGGAGATGGCTGAAATAATACAAGCTGACACGCATCAAGAGTTTCTGGTTAAGCTCCTGGAATCGGAGGTGGAGCATCGGGATAATAAGAGAAAAGATAAAATTCTTAAAAATGCTAATTTCTATTGCATTAAGGATTTTAACAGTTTCAGGTTTGACGAAGTCACATTGCCTGCTTCAATAACTCCCGAATATCTTAAGAATTGTGAGTTCATAGAGACAAAATCTAATATCGTGATGTATGGAAATGTTGGAACAGGAAAAACACATTTATCTATTGCTATGGGGGTAGAGGCCTGTAAGAAAGGGTTAGAAACTCGTTTCTTCAGAACGGCCGCATTGGTGAATAAGCTTTCTGAAGCAAAAGAAAAAGGCACACTATCAAAACTCATGAAACAAATCTCAAAAGCAGATCTTTTAATCTGTGACGAATGGGGATATGTCCCACTTGATCGTATCGGAGCACAACTGTTATTTGAAATTGTATCAGAATGTTATGAGCGTAAATCATTGATTATTAATACAAACATTGAATTCTCAAGATGGGTTAATGTGTTTTATGATGAACAAATGACAAGTGCTATAGTTGATAGAGTGCTGCATCATTGCCATCTGCTGCTGTTTCCAGGGCAAAGTAATCGTATGAGAGAATCAGAGATAGGAAAATAAAAAAAAGGAGAGTTATATGACACTAACAAAAAAAGATTTAGAACAATATCAAAAGAATATGCAAATATCAATTCCAGACAATCTTGTCAATAAATTGCTCGAACAATATGGACAACCTGTAACTGATGATGCAGGACATGTCTTCGAGTATGCTGAACAAGATATTCATGAACAGTTAAGAAAAGATATACAAAATTATTTGGAAGGAGGTCTATAAACTAAAAGATTGTGATAAAATTCCCCACCTATGCTGGGGAATTTATTCTGCAATAATGGGGAAAAAGTACTTGCAAAAAACAAGTGTCAGCAAGCAAGAAGGAGAACAGCCTTTTCCACTGTAAACAGTGTCCATTTCCCAATGTCCTGCTACAATCCTTTCGTTGGCCTCCATAGGGCGTTTCTCTAT
>DAOWAL010000079.1 GCA_030634615.1 Candidatus Aenigmatarchaeota archaeon
AAGCTGCTTTCTTGGTACTTCCTGAACAAGTTTTGGATTTGGATCTCCGTAAGCTTCGCTTGGTTTTAGTGTTACAGTTTTTTCCTCGCCTTTTTTCATGCCAAGCACAGCGTTATCGAATCCTTTGACGACATTACCAGCACCTGCTTCGAATTCAAGAGGTTTGCCGTGTTTTTCAGAAGCATCAAAAACAGTTCCGTCTTCGAGTTTACCTTCGTAATCTACTTTTATTTTGTCTCCTTTTTTAACAACCTTTTTCGTCATGTAAATCATTCCTTAAATATGTGTTTAGTGATTAAACCCTTTCCTATATAAGTGTTTGTCTAAACCATTGAAGAATTAGCATCAAGGTAAATTATTAGATATTTGATTTTTGTCATTGGTTGTTTGTGGAGTGTAATGAGATTTAAAATTTTCTGTGCAATAACAAGTATGCGTATAAGTACATTGGGTAGGTATTCCGATTTAAAGAGCGGAAGGATTTCCGTCGAATACCCTTGTGACAATTTTCAGAAGTGTTGTTTTCATGCGCATACCAAAGAGAACATGATAAAATATTCTCCTCAGGATTTGATACATGTTGCAAAAAAACAGGGATATGATGTACTGGCGATCACAGAGCACGGGGAAACGTATTTCCCTCAAAGTATTAGAAAAGAAGCGGCGAATTCGGGTATATTACTTCTTCCTGGAATAGAGGCATACTTGGGCAGTGAAAGAGATCATGTTCTTGTGATAAACACGGATAAATATCCTGCAAAGAGTATAAAAGACATCAAAGACTTCAGAATATGGGCAGAAAACGACTGTGACAGAGGGAATACTTTGATAGGAGCCCCACATCCTTATTATTATGATAAGTGTTGCATTGGCGACAAACTGGAAGAAAATATAGACCTTTTCGATTTCATCGAATACTCTTTTTTCAGGTCATTCTTCCTTCCGACCGATCCGAACGAACCGGCTCTGGAAATAGCAGAAAAATATAACAAACCAATACTGGGTACAGGAGACATACACAGACTCTGGCAGTTTGGATCGACATATTCGGTTGTAAAGGCTAAAAAAAATCCATATGATGTTGTCTCTGTTATTAAAAACAGCGGCTTCGGTGATTGTTGCATAGAGGAACATTTTAAAAACGAAAACAATCTGGAAAAGAATATCACAACAAAAACAAGAAGGCTAACAGCCATGGAGTTTGCGGGAATAATGAAAGAAGTTATAATCGGAAAATTTTCAAGAAATTTCAAAAAATCCTAAACCTTCTGTATGTAACCTGGGTTAGGTTCGAAAAGTAGACCTTCTCTTTTTAGTTTTTCTATTATCTCGTCAAGATTTTCTATCTCTTCTTTCTTTGCTTCTCTGTGAAGATCAGAAACAGATATTTCCTTTGTCTTTTCTGATAGTGTGTTTATAATGTCCATTACGGTTCTTATCTTGGATCTTTCGCTCGATGTCACGCTTGCGCCTTCTGCCCTGTCTATGTCTATTTCGCCTGTTTCAGTATCAAGTCCAAGCTGGCGAAGAGAGAATCTCATGAGTCTTATTGCCCTTTGGGCGTCTTCCCTTCTTACAATATCACTAAGTTGTATCCTTGCGGATGATTCTGAAAGACGGATAAGAGCTTCAAACTGCCTGAGCGTAATTGGAATTGCTCCACCGCTTTCTGCTTTTTTTCGTGTGTTTATGTAGAATTTTCTGAATGTTTTTCCTGCTTCCTCTGTCATCTGAGGTTCGCAGTTTTTCTTGCAGTATGCTATATATTTTCTTATCAATGCTCGATCAATTATGGGTTCTGACGCTTCATAGTTTCCTTGTCTTGCCTTTAAGATATGATCAACTATTTTTTTGTCAATATCATGATTTGGAATATCCCTCAGAGCGAATTTGAGATCGAACCTTGAAAGCAATGTGTCTGGAATTGTTATCTGTTTTGCAATTGGCATGTATGGATCAAACCTAGAAAACTTTGGGTTACCGCCTGCTAAAACAGATGTTTGTGCAGGAAGTGTTGCAACAATAGATGCTTTGGCAATGGAAATGCTTCCCTGTTCAAGTGCTTCGTGCATTGCTACCTGATCTTCCATTGACATTTTTTCAAACTCGTCTATAGCAAGTAGTCCGCCATTTGTTAAAACAAGTGCGCCTGCTTCAAGAACCCATCCGCCCATGAACAGTTCATCTTTTGTTACAGTGGCGGTGTTGTGTACTATTATGTCGTTTGCTATGAAATTATGTTCACCATCAACAGTTAAGTCATATACCCATTCTTCCTTTACATTGCTTTTTTCAGTGACCCTATCCCAGAATATGTCCGATTTTGCTATTTTTTCCAAAAAGTCAAAATATTCATGTTTTCCCTCTTTTCTAAGACATGTTACAAATTTGAGCAATTGCTCTCGGGAAAACTTTCTTCTTCCGTGTTCATATGATCTTAGTGTATACAGTGAATCATTGTTTTTTATCTTTATACCAAGCGATTTTCTCACTTCGCCTAGTTTGTTTCCCACATTAGGTATTATGTCAATATTGGTGTTTGGTTTCAATTTCTTTTTCAATATATCATTCATTTTTTTACTTTTTTCATGTGTAAATCCTATTTTTTCGCTGAAATTTATCAGATTTGGCTGACCTCTTATCAATATTACATATTTTTTCTTTTTTCCACAATAACCAGTTTTACTTGGGTTTCTTTCCCTCATTTTTGAAAGTATTTTAAATCTAAGTAATGATGTTTGTATCTGCTTTGCGAGAATTTTGCTTGTTGTCGTGTATTCAATATAACTGCCATTACCCTTTTCTACTGGTCCACCATCACAGTTGAAAAGTCCTGAAAGGAATTCTGAAAGTAATTCATCGGACTTCATAACATCGTCTGGTATTACAATCTTATCGCATTTTATACCTCTTGGTATACCGATTGCATCAAGCTGATCGCAAAGTGATTTTGATGCCACACGAACGCATGGTATTCTTTCATTTTGGTAGTATTTTCTTGGATTGAAACCAAGCGATGTGCTTAGGTGTGTAAAATCATTAAGATATTTTTCATTTGTGTTGTGGAATCTTACTTCCCTTTTGCCGACGTCTCCGTCTCCTGCAATCATTCCGGAAAATCTTGCAAATTCCGGTTTCATATCAACAGGTAAATGATTAAGCGGTATTGTTCTTGCAAGGGCTATGTGATCATCGGTTGTTATATTGTTTGCCATTTCCCATGTAAGCTCACCGTTTCTAACTATAAGCAATGGATTTTCCTTTGTTACCTTTATCTCTCTTCCTGTACTTGTTTTGATCTTTGTAATTTTTCCTCTTGGTTTTAGTTTGAAAAAACTTGTTGCTCTTTTCTTTTTTATTTTCAGATTATCCGGATCAAGGCATACTATTTCAACATCACCTTTTTTTGAAATCCATCCTTCCTTTATTTTCTTTTTCTCTTTACTAAGTGCTTCTTCGACTATGTCTCCTATCTTTTTTATTTCACCATGCGCTGTTGGCACAAGTGTATCGTATGACATACATAATCCTGCGCCTGTTACGCCCTTTCCACTCACATATTTCCCGCGAGGAATAATCTCGGGTACGAGTTTAATGAGCTGGGATTTACCTGATGCCGGATCACCGATTATTAAAATATGTATATTACCCCTGTACTTTGTCCCGTCTCTCATGTTTCTTGGAACACCGCCGAATATCTGGAGTATTATTGATTCTTTTATCTCCCTCAGACCGTAAAGTGACGGTGCCATTGAATCTATAAGTTTTTCGTATATCAATGGATCTTTTGCCATTTCTTTTATTTCAGCTTCGTCTTCCTTTGTTATTTCAAGATGTCTCCATCCTATTTCTGTAAGTTCAAAATAATTAGTATCAAAGTAAAAATCAAGTTTTGTTGAGTTGTATTTGCCTTTTGGTATTTCTCTTAGAATACCCGACATTCTTATTCTGTTGCCCGGGTCCGAGTTTCTCCTCCCTTCAGGTGAAACAAGATCATCAGTTAACAATATGTTAAGCTGTGATGGTCTATCACCTTCGGTTAGCTCAAACGGTTCTTCAATGGTTGCCCATCTTGTGTCGACAAGTTTTTTCCCTATTTGCTTTAGGTTTTGCCTGTTGCCGCATTTCTTGCACTGAAAGGGTTTGAATATTATATTAAAACTTCTTGGCTGGTGTATGAGCTCACTGCAGTCAGGACACTCCCATGTAGTTTCTATTATTTCTGGTCGTATCTCGCTTGCTCTTCTCACAGTACCTTCAATACACATGAATTTGCCAATATTTCTTGAACGTAAATCACGTATGTTTACGAGATCCTGATCTTTAATTTTTATTTTAACAGGGTTCGGGAGTTCTATTTGTTCAAGTGAATTTTTGCCTATATCAAAAAACTCTTCTGGCTTATTTACCAGAAGGTCAGCTAAATCAGAATCAAATTTATCCATTTTCTTGAAATTAATGACGAGCGGTTTTCCACGGTTTGATGCCTTAGTAAGTTCTTTTTTATAGACTTTATCAATAAAACTGTTAAACTTAGATACCAATTGCTCACGAGTTACTTTTTCTTTTGACATAGCGACCCAGCCCTAAAGAGAGTATAGAAGAATTGGCTTTTAACTTTAAAAGGGTTTTTCTATCCCAAGTTTTGCGCTGAGCCTTTCTATCATGTCCACAGTCATTTCGGAAAGGCCGAATTCATGCTCCCATCCCCAGTCTTTTCTTGCCTCTGAATCATCGATTACCTTTGGCCACGAATCAGCGATTTTCTGTCTATCGTCCGGTTCATAAGAAATCTCGAATTCGGGAATGTGCTTCTTTATCTCTTCAGTGATTTCTTTTGGGGAAAAACTCACTGCAGTATGGTTGTAGCTCAGCCTGCATTTTATATCCGAAGGATCTGCTTCCATGATGTTTATCGTTCCCTTTATCGCATCAGGCATGTACATCATGGGAAGGGTAGAATCTTCCCTGAGGTAGCATGTGTATCTCTTGTTTTTCAAAGCCTCATAGAATATCGCAACCGAATAGTCTGTTGTCCCTCCGCCTGGAAGAGCCTTGTAGCTTATGACACCGGGATAACGAAGGCTTCTAACGTCAACACCATATTTGCTGAAATAATACTGGCATAAGAGTTCGCCCGCATACTTCGTAACCCCATACATTGTATTCGGATCCATAACAGTCAATTGGGGTGTGTTTTCCCTTGGGGTGTTCGGACCGAAGGCAGCGATCGAACTGGGCCAGAAAACCCTTTCGATATTATGATCCCTTGCCAGGTCAAGAACGTTTTTGAGTCCTTCCATGTTCACTTTCCACGCCAGCTCGGGGTTCTTTTCCCCTGTTGCTGAAAGCACACCAACAAGGTGATATATTACGTTAACATCGTTTTCCTTTATGACGTTTTCCACTGCTGACTTATTCGTGACATCAACAGTTATAACAGGACCCTGCTTTAGCTCTTCTCCCGGAGGAGTCCTGTGAACCCCCGCGATAACATTTTCGTTCCCGTGCTTCTCCCTTAGAGCAGGCACAAGATCAGATCCTATCTGACCTACAGAACCAGTAACCAAAATTTTACCCATATACACCAACCTCAAATTTCTATATGGGCCGAGCCAGATTTGAACTGGCGACCTTCGCCTTGTAAGGGCGACGTCATAACCCCTAGACTACCGGCCCATTATCCTTAATATAGATAATTGATATTTAAGTTGTTTTCTGTTCCTATTCTGGCAGTGTTATAACTTCTTTACTGCTTTTTACGATGACCAGATAGTTGGACAGCAGAATAAAAGCTCCTCCCAATAATATGTTA
>DAOWAL010000141.1 GCA_030634615.1 Candidatus Aenigmatarchaeota archaeon
TGTGAAACGCTTAAATGAATATCTTCTCCTGTAATCATGTCTTTTCTTCTGTTAAACATCCATGATGGAATTTTATGTTTTCCTGGGTTTGTTATCATGTCTTCTATTTTTGCTATCTCAGCTTCTGAAAGATCAACAACTTTCTTATTACCAAGACCAGAAAATTTTGAAATAATGTTTGATAATGAAAATGAAATCCCTTTAATGTCAAGTAACGCGTTTTGTACTATTTTATCTCCGTTTATGTTGGTTTCCCCGAGCCTTATGACTGTTCTAACTCTCTTTTCAGGAGGTCTTCCCTTTGATTTTTCAGCTGTGTTTTCCTTTTTCTCTTCATTTTCCGTGTTATTTTTCTCTTCCTTTGTCATCTATCACACCTGTATGACATGTATGTAAAAACAATATATAAGTATATATTTAAATATACAGCTCGTTTTACGCATACGTAACTGCAATATCTTGATAGAATAATTTAAATTATTTTCTTTGTGATTTCTTCTGCTGATTTTTGCATATTTTTTGCCTGATATATACCACGGCCCACTATTGCGTGCCAGTTCTCGCCTGCCGCCTTTGCTGAATCTGTTAAATCTCCGCCTTGTGCAACAAGACCTGGTGAATAAAAAACAGGCTTTACGCCTTTTGATTCTAAAAATTCTTTATACTCCAAAATTTTATCTGGTTTATTTCCTGGAACAACAAAATTAGTAACACCCAAAGATGCCGCTATTTCGTAAATTCTCTTCGGAGCACTATCTAATATGAAACCGTTATCTTTCTCAAGATATCCTGGATGTGTCATTTCTCCGCCAACAATTATTTCCATCCCTTCATTCTTTGCCGCCTTTATCCATTCTTTTTCTGTTTCCGGACCCGCTTGTGGAAAAATGATGACAGCATCAACTCCTTTGCATGCTCTCATGAATTTAGCTCCTGTTGCCGGGATATCTGTTCCCGATTTCTGGTGATCATAAATTATTGGAAGGTCTGTATGTTTTCTTATAACATCTATGACATTTCTCATGCCAAATGGTATGACAAGTTCAAATCCTATTTTGTATGCACCGATACCTTTAACATTACACGTTTCACTAACAAGTTTCTCAAGCATTTCGAGTGTAGAAACATCGCATGCCGGTATAACACTTCTGTTCATTTTTATTATGCTCATTCAAATCCCATCCTGTTTCCCCATTCCTGAGGATTTTTATTCCATTCCAAAATCTTATCTTTGTCTCCCGATTTTATGTAATTATTCTTGCTTGCTGTTTCTATTAATGTTTCAAAATTGCTGAGCGGTATAAGATTGCAATCAGCTTCTTTGAATTTCTGATTGGCTTTTTCCATATTATATGTGAATATAGCAAGACATGCAACAACTTCACCGCCGGCATCTTCAACAGCTTTTACAGCTGCTACAGAACTTCCGCCTGTACTTATGAGATCTTCAACAACCAAAACCCTTTGACCATTTTTAAGCTCGCCTTCTATTTGTTTGCCTTTCCCGTGTTCTTTTTTGGAAGATCTTATGTATATCATCGGCTTTTCAAGTTTTTCTGCTATCCATGCGGCGTGTGGTATTCCAGATGTAGCAACACCTGCAACTATATCAAATTCTAAATTGTTCTTTTCAATGGTTTCCAAAAAATAATCCCTTATTTCTCTTCTCTTTTCAGGATAGGACATTATCAGCCTGTTATCGCAGTAAATTGGACTGAGTATACCTGAAACAAACCTGAATGGTTTTTCAGGGTTTAATGCAACTGCCTTTATATCAAGCAATATTTTTGCAACTTCTTCGCTTATCATACCATTCGACCTTATACGAACATAAAATCTGGAGCCGGATCGGCCCAGCATCCATTCTTCTTTCCCAAATTCACGGTTCTTTTTATAAGTTTTTCATCTTTTGATTGTCTGGCCGCTGTGTACATTCCATCATCTATGAAACTGTTATCGCCTGTCGAAATGAAAAGTGATTCGTATACTTTAAGAGCTTCCTTGTACTTTCCCGCCATCAAAAACTCATTTGCACAATCAGTAGAATATTTAGTTAAGTTTGCCATATCCATATAATCACCATTTAAGATATTTCAGTAATGTTTTTATTTTGATATTGTTCATTACCCTATTATTGCCTCCTTGGCTTTTATTTTATCATAAACTTCTCCGTTTTCGAAGACGACCTTCCCGTTAACAATCGTCGTGATTGGCCACCCCTTAAGTTCATATCCATCGAACGGGGACCATCCACATTTGGTGAAGAGTCCATCATTCCTGACATTCTTTCTCAGTTTCATGTCCACTATTGTTAGATCTGCGTCCTTACCTTCTTTTATGAAGCCCTTGTTTTTGATCTTGAAAATTTTAGCAGGATTTTCGCACATAGTTTCTATAACTCTTTTCAGTGTTGTTCTGTTCTTGTTCACAGCGTCCATAAACAATGGTACTCGCGTCTCAACTCCAGGTACGCCATAAGGGGGATTTTTGGACTCTTTTTCCTCTTCTGTGTGCGGAGCATGATCTGTTCCTATCGTAGAAATTGTGCATTTATTGAA
>DAOWAL010000121.1 GCA_030634615.1 Candidatus Aenigmatarchaeota archaeon
TCCGGTTTCTGATGATTTTGAAATTGTTGTTAAAAAACGCGATACTGAAGAACATTCGTCTGATGATGAAAAATATTCTGTGAACTTGTCTACGGTAGAGGAGAATCTTTATCAAGCAAAAAATGAATATCAGACAAAAAGTGAATACCAACAGAAAATGAAATATTGATTTTCTGAAAATCGACACACGCTTTATATAGCTTTAAATACGTTCAAAACTAAGTTAAATAATAATTTTTCGAAACTAGAGGGTTTAAAATAAGGGGTGTATAGATGGTAACACAAAGTGAATTTACTATCAAAGTTGAAAACGTCGTTGCTTTTACGTCATTGGATATTAAAATCGATCTTAATACTCTTCTTGGGGCTGTTGAAAATACTGAATACAAACCAGAGCAGTTTCCCGGTCTTGTTTACAGACCAACTGATCCAAAGGCCGCTGCATTGATATTTTCTTCGGGAAAAATCGTTTGTACCGGTACAAAATCAATAGATATGGCGCATATTGCAATGAAAAAAGTTGTTAAAAAAATAGAGAGTTCTGGTCTAAAGGTTCCAAGTAAATATCCAATACAGATAGAAAACATAGTAGCATCTGCCAAGATAGATGCAAAACTTCACCTTGAGGATATAGCATTTTCTCTTGAAAACGCAGAATATGAACCAGAACAGTTTCCAGGTCTTGTTTATAGGATAAAAGATCCAAGAGTAGCATTCCTGCTTTTTACATCAGGAAAAATAATATGCACAGGTGCACAGACAGAAGAGGACATACATACCGCACTTGCAAAGTTCAAAATAAAGCTCGAGGAAATAGGAATAAAGGTCAAGCCATACTTTGCTGAGTAATGGCGACCATCATTTCTTTTTATAAAAAATAAAAGCGGACATGGAGGGATTCGAACCCTCGGCCTCTGGCTTTCTTCGCTATCATTGAACAAATCAAAGGATTTGTTCTCAAATCTTCCAAGCAGATTCAACTTCGAACCTTAGAAGGCCAGCGCTCTATCCAGCTGAGCTACATGTCCATCATTTTTCAATTTAAATATAATACATGAACACAATATTAATAAATTAGTTTTTTTGGGTGTTTCAGTGGATTTTAATAAAGTTGAAGGAAAATGGCAGAAAAAATGGAAAGAAAAAGGAATATTTGAGCCTAAAGTAGATAAAAATAAGAAGAAATTCTTTTTCACAACACCTTATCCGTACATTTCAGGCAGTCTTCACATAGGCCACGGCAGGGCTGTTACCGAAAGCGATATTTACGTTAGATACAAACGGATGATGGGATTTAATGTTCTTTACCCGCTTGCATTTCATATAACAGGTACACCAGTTTTAGGTATATCAGCAGCAATCGAAGCTGGGGATAAAAAGAAAATTGCTCTTTATGGTGATTATGTAAGAAATTATGTTAAAACTGAAAAAGAAGTTAAAAAGGTTCTTGAATCATTCAAAGATCCGTGGAACATAGTAAACTTCTTCATTCCAAAAATGGTTGATGAATATTCTTCTCTTGGTCTCAGTATAGACTGGACAAGAAAATTTACGACAGGTGACTTGGATTACCAAAAGTTCATAACATGGCAGTTCATGCAGTACAAAGACAAAGGGTACCTTGTCAAAGGCAGTTATCCTGTGCTTTACTGCCCTACATGTGAAAACGCAGTAGGTGAAGATGATATACAGGATGCCGACACAAACCCTGTCTCAAAGCAGGAATTCACACTTCTGAAATTCAAAATGGATAACAGCTATCTTGTCGCAGCAACATTAAGACCAGAAACAGTATTTGGGCAGACAAACCTGTGGGTAAACCCAAAAACTGAATATCTCAAAATAAAGGTAGGAAATGAAGAATGGTTCATAAGTAACGAAGGTTACAAGAAACTTTCTTATCAAAAGAAAGGAATTGAGATAGTTGGCAGAATTGACGGCAGAAAACTTATTGGAAAATATGCTACTGCTCCTGGAATTAACAGGGAAGTGATGATATTGCCATCAACATTCGCTGATCCGAATGTCGGCAGCGGAATAGTTACAAGCGTCCCATCAGATGCTCCATATGACTGGATGGCGTTGCGGGATCTTAAGAAGAATCGTGAAGAGTGTGAAAAATACGGTCTTGATTTTGAAACTGTCCGGAAAATAAAAGTTATCCCAATCATAAACATCCCTGGCTGGGGTGACATGGCTGCCCAGAGAATTTCTGATAAAATGAAACTTAAAGACCAGAATGATCCAAAGCTGGAGGATGCAACACAGGAAGTTTACAGGGAAGGCTTCCATTCCGGTAAAATGAATGAAAACTGCGGTAAATACGCTGGCATGAAAGTATCCGTTGCAAAAGAAAAGATGAAAAAATGGCTAATAGACGGCGGAAACGCAGATGTAATGTTTGAAACAACCCGTGAAGCTTACTGTCGTGACGGTACAAGGGTATTTGTATCTGTTTTGGAAGGACAGTGGTTTTTGGATTTCAATGCAGACAAATGGAAATCAGGTGCAAAGAAGTGCCTTGATGGAATGGACATAGTTCCTGACACTATGAGAAAATTATTCAATGATACTTTTGAGTGGCTTGATAAAAGACCCGCTGCACGTAAAAGAGGTCTTGGCACGCGGCTTCCTTACGATAAAGAATGGATAATAGAGAGTCTGTCAGATTCTACGATATATATGAGTTACTATGTTATCAAAAATCTCATAAACAAGCACAAAATCAAGCCAGAACAGCTTTTACCTGAATTCTTTGATTACGTATACTTATCCAAGGGAACACCCGAAAAAGTCAGTAAATTAACCAAAATAAGCGTTTCTGCGCTAAAAGAAATGCGGAATAATTTTGACTACTGGTATCCCAATGATCACAGACATACCTATGCAGCACATCTTTCGAATCATTTATCATTTTTCATATTTGCTCATGCAGGGATATTCCCTGAAAAATACTGGCCAAAAAAGATATCATTCCACGGATTTGTCCAAAGCGAGGGTATGAAGATGAGCAAATCAAAAGGAAATGTAATAACACTTTTGGAAGTCAAGAACAAATACGGTGCTGATACTTTCAGGGCATACATATCAACTGCAACAACACTTGACGGCACGTTTGACTAGAAAACAAATGAAGCATTTAACATACAAAAGAACCTGGTGAATCTTTACAAGCTGGTCAATGAGATGATAAAGAAGAAAAAGAAAGGCAAGCTCGGTTCTGCAGGCAATGCTTTCATATCTAA
>DAOWAL010000022.1 GCA_030634615.1 Candidatus Aenigmatarchaeota archaeon
AGTTCCTGAAAGAAACATCATGGGAATAACTATTATAAGAGATGCCAGAATTGCAGTACTCTCTGTTTTTGAAAATGATGCTATTATAAGACCCAGAAGAACGAAAAGCGCAATAAGAACAGCACAAACAGCAGTTATCGGTAATATGTTCATGATGTTTATTTCTACCCCCAAAATGAAAATTCCTGCGGCAAATATGAATGGAAGAGGTATTAGCGATATAATTGTATTGAACAATGTTTTTTCCAGCAGAAGGAAATTAATGCTTGTTGGGGATATTGATATTCTTTTTAGAAGACCGGTGCTTCTTTGCCTGATAAAACTTGTAGAAGAAAGAAATGTTGACATTAGCATTAATATCATAATCAGAATACTTGGAAAAACAAAATCTATATATCGTTTATCTCCAAAGAATCTGGATATTTCAGGGTTTATTTGTCTTGAACTTGACGGATCATAATCTTCGCTATAACCCAACATTTTACTCTTGGCGTCTAAAAGTCTTTCTGCCAGCTCGTCTATGTTATTCTTAACATTGTTAATTGTGGATATTGACGATGGTATGAGTTTTTTTATGTTGTCAAGATTTGAAATAATTTGATGAGTGTCAATGTAATCCAGTATTGTCTGAGAATCCGACAGAGCGTTTTCTGCTGAATTTATGTTTGTTCTCATAGTGTTAAGAGAGTTTCCCGCAAGCACTAAGGTTGTTTGCATGGAATTAAGATTTGATAATATGATCTGCTTTTCAAATTCGCTTATGTCTAGAGATTCTATACTTGTCTGAGCTAATTGTACATCATTGTTTATAGTGTCCAAACGCGATGATGTTGTTTCCAGATCAACTTTTAGATTGTCTATCATTTCAACCGAGTCGGACACCCTTAATCTCACTTCGCCTATGTTATTTATGTCATCATATAAACTGTCAATCTGCCCCGAGATTACGTTAAGACCGGATGAAACACCGCTTAACATGTTTGAATAGGACACAAGATCAGAATGCGCATTATCTATTTCGTCTGTTATATTGTCCATGTTCGAAAGTATTCCTGATATCACAGCATTTGTCATTTTCTGTGTCATGTCCCTTGTCAAAACACTAAAATACGAATGCAAATATGTGCTCACCGGTTTTGTGTTGTCTATCATTATATCCATCGTAGTTGCAATACCATCGTTTTCTATTATGATACCTGCTCTTACCATGGAATTTTTTATGCGGGTTTCGATTATTTCAGTACAATTTCCTCTCCCTTTTTTCACTTCAAATACACTAGAATCTTCGAGTATTTTTACAATGTCGTTATAGATCTGACTGGTGTCATCGCCGCAGACTATTATGGGGACATTGCTTGGTTGAGTTCCTAGAAAAGCGGTGCCAATTAAAATTACTAACATTATCGGAGTGAGAAACAGTAGAGCAAAGCTTCTGATGTCTCTGAAGAAAATTTTAATATCCTTGCTTAAAATATACAAAAGTTTTTTCATCGTAAATCACCGTAATAGTTTTTTCTGTGGCCGCTAAGATAATTCATTGCTCCCCTGGGATCTCCTTCATATATCTTATTTCCCTGGTCCATGAAGATCACCCTATTGCACAAACTATTAATTTCCTCCATCATGTTGCTTGAAATTATTATGGTTGTTCCTGTTTTGTTTATCATTTTAATTGTATTCCACAATTCATTTCTTGATATCGGATCAAGTTGTATACTCGGTTCATCCAAAAGAAGAAATCCCGGATCATGTAAAAGAGAGCATGCAATATTCAATCTTCTTTTCATACCTCCAGAAAGTTTTTCTGCAATTTCATATATTCTGTCGCCTATTCCAAGAGAATTTGTCACTCCTTTTATGATATTTTCCAAATCACCTTCCACGTTATATAATCGTGCAAAATAACCAAGATTTTCTTCCACTGTGAGTTTTTCAAAAAAGCTGTCGTTTTGTGGGCAATATCCTATAATACTCTTGTATTCTTTCATTCCGACATCTACAGCTTGGTCATTTATCATGATGTGCCCATCATCTGGTTTTATCATACCTGTTATAGTCTTGAGTATAGTTGTTTTACCTGAACCATTGCGCCCCACAAGACCGAATATTTCACCTGGCATGACCTTAAAAGAAATGTTATTCAGTGCTTTCATTTCACCGAAACTGACAGTAACATTGCAAAAAGATAAAGATTCCATATATATTAATTATTGGAAGTTACTAAAAAATCAATTAGAAAAAGAAAAGATAGGAAAGGAAATTTAAGCTTTTCCAATCCTGAAAACTTTTGTTCCGCAATCTGGGCAAATGCCCTTTGTTGCAGGCTTTCCATTTTTGAGTGTAACTGATTGTGCGTCTTTCATTTCTACTTTTTTCCTGCATTTAACACAGTATGCTGTAGTCATAGTTCCAACCTCCAAATTTGTTTAATATTAGTCTTCGTCGTGATGTTCCTTTTTCCACATCATTTCCTCAAGTCCGACCGCTGAAAGCAAAAAAGACAGAAAACTGTCATCACCTTTTACTATTCTGTACATTTTCGTTCCGCATTCTTCACAGAAACCTTTTTTTGCTTTTTTACCATTGCTTAACATTACTCGTTGTTCTTTTTTCATTTCTCTTACTTTTCTGCATCTTACACAGAACGCTTCTGTCATATTGTCGTCTCTTTACGCTTTCTATTAAAAATAAGTATAAAACGATATATAAAGATTCAGGCGTGAAAAAATATCTCCGTTCTCCTTTTAATTTCGTTTATACGTATCAGTATTTCTAAATAGCTAAAAAGAGGATTTTAAGCCCGTTTAAACATAATAAAAACTTTATAAATGCTCCCAACAAAAATTAAGAAATTTAAAATCATTTTCACGAGTGTTTACAGGAGGGATAATATGCCTGCAAAAAAACAAAGATTACCGCTTGCACCTTTCGAAAGAATCATCAAGGATGCCGGCGGAAAAAGGGTGTCAAAAACCGCAATGAAAGAGTTTGCAATAGTAATAGAGGAAATTGCTGATGATATAGCAAGGGATGCCGTAAAATTTGCAAAACACGCCGGAAGAAAGACTGTTGTCGGTGATGATATCAGATTAGCAAAGAAGTGATAGGATTATTTAGACCTTTTCCAAAAAATTAGATTGTCCATTTCAATATCTTTTTCTTTGCAGTGTTTTTGATATAGTTCCAAATATGTTTCTGTTATACCGTTAGTCATGTCGAGGCCAAGCTTTGATATAGTGTCCCTTATTCCGTTTTCGCTTCCCTCTATTTCCATAAACGTCGCAAACGGGAGTTTATCTATAGAAACTATTGTGTCACGTATTCTGAACTTTGTTCTTTCCTTTTCATATATCCAGAAAACTTCGTAACCTAGTGAAAGAATGATTTCTTTCATTGCATTAAAATCACTCACATGTGTTTCGGTTTCATTTGCCTCTTTGAATTCCTTCTGTTCTATTGTATGTTTGAATGTTAGAATATTCTTACCTGCATATTGTCTAAGACGCAGGAGAAAATTGTTTTTACGCAACTCATCGTTATCAAAAACTATGTTGTGTTCAAGTCCGCTTGAAATCTGCTCGGCTCCTATATGTTCAAGCATTCTGAGCATTTCGTTTTCATCTTCTACACTAAACTTGATTTCTATCTCTTTTGGCATAGTTTCACCTAGTTATAACTATAAAAAGGAGAAATAAAAGGAATTGCTTACTCCTTTGGCTTTATTGTTGGCATTGGAATTGGTGGTGGCAACTGAAGATCTTCAGCAATTGTTGAAACCTTGAGCAAACACTTTCTGAAAAGATAGTTAAGTATCTCAAGAGATGTGTCTTCTGGAAGTTTCTTTTCTTTTGCCCACTGCTTTAACAGAGCCTTGTTATCCTTTGCCATGTAAAGCAAGTCACCAGATATTTTAATTTCGCCAACTTTTGGGTCGTAATTCGTAACGAACTCAAATGTTAGTGAAAGTACCTTTTTATTACCGATTGTTGGTACATTTACTTCCTTTACATCGTTTATCCTTGGAACAGAATTTACTTTCATTTCTGCTGTAAGTCTTTTTTCTTTGTCTCTGTCCCCATGAACTGAATCAAAGCTTAAACCGATTATTGACATATTATTACCTCCCTTGTGTATGATTTAACATCATTTTAATTTAAATCTTTCAAGTTATTTCGCCATATCCTATAAGTCTCCATCTGCCGGAGAAGAGTTTTGATATGGCAATCCTGTCGCCTTTATCTACACATAAAGGACTTTTTAGTGAAACATCTATTTCTTCTGACCTGCCCGAAGATACAGATCCGGTTGTTCTCATAGTTCCTAATGTGAGCATTAGCATATCGCCTGTTTTTATGTTACTGGCACCGGTGCTTTCCGATGCGACCACTATTTGTTTTAGTAGACTTGTCTTTAGTCTGATGTTTTGTGATATGTCAGGAAGTTTTCCCGCATGGCTTGCTATGCTTCCTGAAAGTGAATCTGATTTTGTAAGATAAGGATCAAGTGCTGTTGAAACGCCTATAAGACCGCCTGGCTCAATTTCTTTCATGTTTTTACCGGCTTTCTGAAGACCTGTTATCTTTGTTCTAACTGTTTCGTATTTGTCTTTTATCTTCAATCCTGGCTTAATTTCAATTTCGTCACCGACCTTTAGCTGTCCCTGCATAAGTGAACCGCCAAGTACGCCGCCACCAAGATTGCTTATCATAGTCCCTGGCATGTTGATATCAAATGATCGCGCAATTAAGAATTTAGGCATTTTTGTTGGATCCCTCTTGGGTGTTTTCATGACAGTTTCAATTGTCTCGATTAAAACATCCATATTAACGTTTTGTCTTGCCGATATTGGAATAATTGGGGCATTTTCAGCAATTGTTCCTTTCACAAATTCCTTTATTTGCTTGTAGTTTTCAAGTGCCTTTTCTTTTGAAACAGTGTCTATTTTTGTTTGCACAATGATTATTTTCTCGATTCCTGAAATTCCTATTGCGGATAAATGTTCTGATGTCTGTGGCTGAGGACAATCCTCACTTGCAGAAACAAGTAGCAGTGCACCGTCCATAAGAGATGATCCTGATAAAACAGTTGCCATAAGTGTTTCGTGACCAGGTGCATCAACAAATGAAATTGTTCTGACAGGTTCGCACTGTGAAAAGCATTTTATGCACTTATCTGTTGTTGAGTAAGCAGAAGTACCCTTGCACTTTGGGCACTTGTAAATAGTAGCATCAGCATATCCAAGTCGTATGGATATACCCCTTTTGATCTCTTCGGAATGCGTGTCAGTCCACTTGCCTGTAAATGTTTCTGTAAGAGTTGTTTTGCCGTGATCTACGTGGCCTATCATTCCTATGTTAAACTCAGGAATAAGCCTTTTGTCAATATTTTTTGCTTTCTTTGTTTTCTCAGCCTTTTTTTCTGCTATTGTAATCACCCTATACTGGTATCTTGATTATAACTGTTTGACTTTATAAGAATTAAGTTGTTTTCCGTAACTATATTATTCGGTTTTAAGTCTTTCTGCCTTCTTTCCTGCTATGTACTTGAACATATGTCTCAATTGCTTGTTTGCAGCGATTATTAAAAGTGCCAGTGCATTTACTTAATGTATCTCTTAAAACATCTTCCTGTTCTGGGAACTCTTTCATGGCATCAAATAAGTAATCTCTTGCACGACCTCTATATATTCCCTGTACCCTTTCTGCTCTATTAGAACTACATGAAATACATGAAATTTTAGCTTCCTTTAGATAATCGCTAAATTTTACTACCATACAATAATAGTTATACGGTTAGTTTTAAAAGCTCAATCGTTGTCTAATCCCTTACGATTATTGATAACGTGAGAGGTCCTGCCCATATGTTGCTGCTTGACCTTCCGCATTCTGAAAGTTCATCCGGACTGCTTGCATAACATGCGTATATGTGGAAAATGTGTTCACCCAATGCTGCATCATCCGGAACAGACACGACAGCATCTTTGAATGCATATTCGTCGTTTTTTAGTTCAATGTAATCATTGTCCACGAGAACCCATTCACCAAATTCTTTTGTTGGTGTTCCGCTGTCTGTCCTTATAGGTTCAAAACCAAAGTTGTAGTACAGTGTTTCATTGCTGTCAGCTAAATCGTTTTCAATTGTAAGAACAATAGCTATCATGTCCCCTGGTCCCATGTTATGAACAGTTGGTTCCATCGCAAGATATCCTTTTGCTGTCACAGGAAGTTCTCCCGTGTATGAAGCCATACCTGCAAGTGAAATGATTATTACTAAAAATACAAATCCGCCAATGGCGTATAGAATTTTATTGTCCATATTACTTTTTTATGGTGTATTATCTATAAGAATTTAACCTGTTCAAAGCATCTCAACTGGCATTCTTTTTGCCTTTGGTAGCATATTTTTCACATTGTTTTCCCTTAGAAGTCCGCATCCAAGCGGAAAGTCTTTGTATTTGATTATCACATATCCCCGTTCACAATTGTGTTTAACATCATAAAGATCAAATCCCTGGATAAAATCCTTTGCTTCATTTCTGTCAATTGTTACAACGTTTTTAGTAGCATGATTGCCAAATACCTGTATCATTGCAGATGTTGGTTTAACAGAAGCATCGAGTCTCACAAACGGTAAACTTATGCACGCAATTACCCTTCTTTCTGCAAAGCTTGCCGCAGTTTTGCTAAGGGCAAAAACCCTGCCTTTTTCATTCTGTAAAAAATCCATTCCGTAGAATAATCCGCTATCGATACCGAATCTGTTTTCCAGATATTCCAGCACTGCTTCAACAATTTTTGTTTTGAGTGGTTTAAGATTCATTCAGAACCCTCCTGTATTTTTGCCATGAAAAAACCACCGGTATCATTATGATGAGGCCATATTCTTACGGCTTTTTTCACGTTCCTGTCAAACTTTTTTCCGTTCCATTCTTTTACAGTGGGGCTTGTTTCCAGTCCCTTTATTTTGATTGTTTTTATTTTAGCGTTTCTTTTAGTCAGCAGATTATGGATCACACGTTCGTTTTCTTCTGGTGAGTATGTGCATGTGGAATATATCATTGTTCCGCCTTTCTTCAGAAGATCGTAACAGTTTACTATCATTTCCTGCTGCATTTTAGAAAGCCATTTAATCTTGTTTGTACTCCAGTGGGTCATAATGTTTGGATTCTTCCTGATAATGCCTTCTGAGGAACACGGAGCGTCTAAGAATATGAAGTCGAATTTGAACTCTGTTTTAAGATGCCTTGCGTCTCTGTTCAACGCAACGACATTTGAGCAACCCAATTTTTCTATGTTGTGCTTCAGTATTTTCATTCTGCCAAAGCTTGAATCGTTTGCAACAAGTAAACCGCTGTTTCCCATTAGTGCAGAAATCTGTGTTGTTTTAGAACCTGGTGCAGCGCATGCATCGAGTATTACAGGATTTTCAGTCTTCTTTATCTCGTTTTTCAGAAGAAGTGGCGGTAGCATTGAAACAAGTTCCTGAATGTAAATATGTCCCATGAAGTGTTCCATTGTTGAACCAACAGTTACACCATCTTCTACAACAAAAGCAAGGTCATCCCATGGTACACTTGTTATTTTCAGTCCATATTCCCTAAGGGATTTCACGACTTTTTTCTTGTCTGCCTTTAGAGTATTAATCCTGAATGCGCGGGGAAGAGGTTTTTCAAGCGATCTATAAAACTTCTTCTGGTCATCGACAATACAATCAACCCTTTCCCTAAACCTTGAAGGCAGAACTAGTTCCATGTAAATTAGTTAAACGGGATCATTTAAAATCTCAACTTTCTCAAAAATAATTTTCATATACTCATTAAAATCAGATTCTTCTACATTTTGCTTTGTAATTAAGTCAAAACACTCTCCATCGAGTTTCAGTTTTCCCTCTCCAGGATTTTGAAAATCATATTTTTTCATAAATTTCCCAAAATCAAAAGCAGGACCAACAGTAGTTAACATCATTTCACCTGTTTCTGATAAATAAAATCTAACTTTTGTTCCATTATAATCCATAACAAATATAACAATGTTAAAAGTTAAAAAAAGGACATGTTTCCAATATTTGATGTTAATTTAATATTTTCCCGAAGCAATAATATTAAGAGGAACGGTTTTTTCTCCAGTTAAAGGATATAAATAACTTGCCCCATTTAATTTGAAAGCTATTTAGACAAAGGCTGCTACATGGATAAACAGAAAAGAAACGAGCAAAGAAGAGGACTGAAATTCGGTGTTTACGAAGGTATTGCAGGAACTGTGATGCTTACAATAGTTACATCTTTTTTAGCAGTATATGCTCTGGCCCTTGGAGCCAGTAATACTGTAATAGGTATTGTTGTTTCTCTCCCTGTTGGTCTCGCGGTTTTAGGGTATCTTCCGGCAGCCTACATTACAGAGCGTTCAAAGAGCAGAAAAAAGATATGTTTTGTAAGTTCACTTGTTTCACGAATATGGTGGATTCCTATAAGCATGATACCGTTTTTGATAAGTGAACAAAGCTTGTGGATACCGCTTCTGCTGGTAATGTTATCAATATACGCTTTTGCCGGGGCATTTGTACGTCCTGCATGGGCTTCAATTATGGGCGATATGATCTCCATGGGCAGGCGTGGAGAATACTTTGGTAAAAGGAACAGGTATACTGCTCTGTTTTCATTGATAGCTGTAATATTTGCAGGTGTTGCTCTTGATATGTTCAATGGAATGGAGGGGTTTTTCATAGTCTTTTTAATAGCCGGCATTGCAGGTACTGCAAGTTCGTTTTTGTTCAGGGGATTTCCTGACATCAAAACCAGAACAAGGAAAGTGAATATCACAAGAGAAGTTCGCGAAATGATGCGAAACAGGACATTCAGGATATTCACACTAGTTTTCATAGTTTGGAATTTTGGTGTTCACATGTCTTCGCCTTTTGTAAGTGTTTATATTGTTGAAAACTTAGGTGCAGTTTACACGTGGATATCTATATTAGTAATCATCAAAGGTATAACAACGGTTATTATTCAGAGGTGGTGGGGTAAAGTTTCTGACATGTTTGGTCACAGATCTATCCTGATAATATCTGCAATAGCCACATCTTCAATACCTTTCATGTGGTTTATGGTTTCTCCAGGTGATTACTGGATAATTGTATTGATAGGAATAGTATCAGGGGTTGCATGGGCAGGATTTAATTTAGCAAGTTTCAATTACTTCCTTGACATAAGCGAAGGTAAAAGAACCATGTACAATGCAGTCTTTTCAACATTGTCAGAAATACCGCTTTTCATTGCTCCTGCAGTTAGTGGTTTTTTCATGGATTATATTTCGATATTCGATAATCTTCCATTTAACGAGTTTAGAATTATGTTCCTAATTTCCGGATCACTAAGATTGTTTGCCGGGGTTCTTTTCCTGTTTTTCCTTATAGAAGTACCTACACGTGTGAGGTTGTCTACTGCCAATGTAACATCTGAACTTATGTCAATGGGATATCATAGTATGGCAGGAAGTTTTTATTTGCTTGGCAGAAACAGTTTTTATACAACAAAGAAAAGTGTGCGTTTTTTGATGGATTATGTAAACTACAGTGTAAATGAATTAAAATCAATTAACATAAAAATACCTAAAAATATTCGGCTTGATCTAAGAAGAACTGACAGGGAAATGAGAAAATACAAGTGGACCGATCACGAGAAACTTAGAGTACTTGAAAAACGTATGACAAACAATCTTCTTCGTCTTAACAGAATGAAGATGAGAAGCGGGGTCAATAATTTACACGAAAAATTAATGCAGAGAGCAAAAAGCACCAGGGGCAGAAAGAAGTAAAAAGTTCTTAATAAATGAAACCAATATTCTATTCATGATTACCAGAATAAAGCTTAATAACTGGAAATCCCATCTAGATTCTGAAATCACTTTCTCAAAAGGCGTGAATGCGCTCATAGGGATAATGGGGAGCGGAAAGAGCTCAGTTATGCAGGCAATTGCATATGCCCTTTTCGGTACGTTTTCAGGTATTAGTTCCAGGAAAATTTCACTTGAAGATCTTATAATGGAAAAACCCCAGTCAAAGAAATCCGCATCAGTTGAGCTGGATTTTGAATTGGGAAAAAACAAATATACTGTTAAAAGGATTCTTGAAAGAAAGAAGGGCACAACCTCTGCTGAAATAAGAAAGAATGGAAAATTACTGGAGGTCAATTCGAAAGGTGTTACAACAGCGGTCCAGCGTATTTTACAAATGGATTATGATATGTTCCAGCGTGCTGTCTATTCGGAGCAGAATGCTCTGGACTACTTCTTGCAAATTCCCAAGGGAAAGAGAATGCAGCAAATAGATGCAATGCTTAAACTTGACAGGTATGAAAAGGCAAGGGAGAATTCTGTTTCAATAAGAAATAAAATAATGGAAAGAAGAAAGGAAAAACTACTTGTCATAGAGGACATGAAAGACAGGAAATTTTCCGAAAGAATTAGAGAAATCAGAAAGGAAATCAAAAAAGGCGAAGAGCAAATTATTAAACTGAGGCAAAAGATTTCTAAAATCGAAGACAAAAGAAAAACACTTTCTGAAAAAGTTATAATATACGAATCAAAGCAGAGTTTGCTTAATGATGTTATCAAACAAAGCGAAGTTGCGGAATCAAAAGTAGCAGTGATGAGCGGACAACTTGAAAGCAAAAGAACAAAAATAAGCGGAATGAGAATTGACAAAGACGCATTCAAATCCCTGACAAAAGAGATAATGGGACTTGAAGCAAAGACAGAATCAAAACAGTCGGGCATACGTGTTCTTAGGGACAGGATAGCCGAAAAAAACAGTAACATAAGCTATCTCAGAAGTGAAATAAAGGATATCAAAGTAAAGCTTTCCGAACACAAAGAAAATGAAATGGAAATGAAAAAACTCCTGAAAATACTTGGAAAAGATCCTGAAAAAACACTTGAAAGTATGCTTGCTGCGTTAGAAGACATGAGAAAGGGTCTTTATATATTTGAGGGCGAGAAGGTGGAACTTGAGAACAGCTTAAAAGATCTTAAAACGGCCAAAGATGTTTGTCCACTGTGCGAATCATATCTCAAAAAAGAAAGAAAACAGGATATAATAGAGCATAAAATTGTTCATATAGGGGAAATAGAAGTCAAGATAAATGGTGCAAGGGGTGCTGTTTCCAGGAAAGCAAAAGAACTTAACGGGTTCAGAAAATCGATTGAAAAATACAAAGATATATCAATGAACCTAAGAGGTGTTGAAGACCTGAGAAAGAAAATACTTGAAAATGAAAGCAAAATTGATATGATCAAAAAGGAAATCGAAAAAATAATTCCCGATATACAGAACAATGAAAACGATGAAAAGGGATTCAGAAAAACAATCGAAAAATTAAAGGTCAAGCAAACCAAACTCGAATCTCTTCTAAACGAAAGGCAGGAAATAGAAGACATAGAAAAGGAAATCGGTTCTCTCAGAATAAAGATAAGAGAATTCTCTATGAAAAGAAAAGAACTTGAAAAAGCGATCAGAGGCGTTAACATAAAAACTCTGAGAACAGAGCAGCAGGAAGTTGTCGGTCTGTGCAGGGGATATGAAAGTGAAATTAGAGGGATTTATATTTTCAGAACAGACAGAAAAATCTCATTAAAAGATCTAAATGAGCAGAAGAAAACATTTGATAAATATGTCAAAGAAGTTGAAAAGTTCGCTAGCATGATAGATTATGTCGACAAGTTTGTGAGTGTTCTGAAAATAACGCAGGATCAGTTAAGAGACGAGTTCCTAAAAACAGTCAACTACATAATGAACGATATGTGGAGCGAACTTTACCCGTATAGTGACTTTTCAACAATACAAATGGCTGTTGAAAAGGATTATGTTCTTCAATTAAAATCAACTAAGGGCTGGGTTAATGCTGATGTTGTTTCAGGAGGAGAACGATCATTGGCCGCACTTGCCCTAAGAATTGCATTCTCGCTGGCTTTCACGCCAAACCTGCGCTGGCTAATTCTGGACGAACCAACACACAACTTGGACAGGAATGCCATTAATCATTTTGGCACCGTTTTGCGAGACAGGATGGGTGACATTATAGATCAGGTATTCCTCATAACACACGAAGAGCGCCTTTCAGATTACATAACAGGCCAGACATACAGACTTGAACGAAACAAAGATGTAGACGGTGCAACAAAAATAGATTTTAACTGAGAATCCATCAACTTAGTTTATTTAGAATCTTTCAAAATTTCATATTTTTCTACAACGGTTTCAAATGTCCGCCAAAGTCTTGTTTTAAATCTAGAACCTTCTTTTAAGCCTGGTAATGTCGTTTCAGTTTCTGAATTGCCATTTATTCTGAACACGAAATACACATCTTCAAATGTTATTTCCGTAGGCACAATTTGTTGGTGTGAAACATTATCGTTTGATTGTGTTGTTTCTCCAACAACAGTTATTATTTTTGCTGGTCTCACAGTGTATTTGAAATCAAGTGGAACTTCACTACCTTCTTTAATCCCTACCGAGGTCCAATCAAAGTCGTATGACCCACCTGTTTCAACAATTTTGTCAATCCTGATAACTGCTGAATCGCGTGGAGCTCTATAAAGTTCGTCTCCCTCATAATAACCTTCAGGATCTTCCAATGATAATGAAACAACAGTGACTTCTATATCGACATATTCACTGAGGGGAGCAACTTGTGATAAAGCCCCCTGTCCTTGTGAATCTACAGGTTCTGTAGTACACCCGGAGATAATCACAACCAGCATCAATGCCGGAACAAGTAATAACCATCTTTTCATGATAATACTTTGCCATATTTTTTATATATATTCCGATTTCTTTCGGTTTAATCCGAAACAAGTTTTGGACTATTTTTATAACATCTGGGAAATATTTTAAAGTATGAAGAGAGTTCTGATCATATTTACCATCTTGTTTTCCCTCATCATTTCAGGGACCACAGTAACCAGCGTTTCTGTAAATTATGTCCCCGAGCAGCCAGATCCTGCAGACACGGAATATTTGGTTGGAACGTATTACATGCCTAATTCTAAATTAGGAACTCATTTCAGAGGATGGCCCGAGTTACTGGATTATCCACTGAGAAAATCTTTGCTTGGTTATTACGATCAGGACGATCCTGAAGTAATTGACTGGGAAATTAAATGGGCGTTAGAGCATGG
>DAOWAL010000025.1 GCA_030634615.1 Candidatus Aenigmatarchaeota archaeon
GAACGGGTTGTCAGGGTCGTAATCCGTGGGACCGGAAGGCCCTGATACTATCTGGTCTCCGTTGCCTTCAGCGCCTTCGCATGCATCAGGAATATCCTTTGCAGCGGAACTTCCCTGACCTTCTGGATTTAGGGGCTCTAGCTTTGCAGAAAGTCTGTCATAATCAGTAGCGTTTATATCAATAGAATCAAGTGTTTCCCTCATTCTTGTGTAATGATCATATCCGATTATATTTCCACCTTCAGTTAAAATATCTATTTCCCTTTCAAGAGAAGCCATCGCATTTTGATCCTTGCTTATATCGATCTTCTCTTCGGGATCTTCTGTTTTGTTAACGGTCGTTTCTCCCGTATCGTTCCATGCCTGTTCAAATGTTTCTCCTGTCATGTTATTATCAGTCTGGTTCTGGGTAGTCGGGGTTTCCATGACTTGCGTGCAGCCGCTCACCAGAACAAGAAGAACTAAAATGATGAAAACCCTCTTCATAGTTAATATTTGATTTGCCACTACAAATATTCGTCGAAGAATGCCAGGACCCTTCTTTCGTATTCACTCCTTTGCGTTCGGTGTGCAGCCACGTGAGGAGTGTCTGGGACTATCCAGAGTTCCTTGGGTTCTTTTGCGTTGTCGTAGAGAGAGACAGCGTCTTCTGTTCCCACCAGATGGTCCTTGTCACCCTGTATTATCAGCAGGGCGTTAGGGCTGATTTTTCCCGCGTAGTTTATTGGCAAGTTTTCATGTAGATTAAGACCCTGCAATCCGGCGAATATCGGAGTTAAGTAAGCGAGTGGAGGGGGGAAAACATATTTCACGGCCTGAACGATTAACTCGGATCTGTCCGCAAAGGAGCTGTCCGCGATTACTGCACGGATTTCGGAAGTTTGACCAGCAGTTGTGATTGCGGTTGCTCCGCCCATGGAAAATCCTATCACACCTGTGCTCTTGGGATTCACCTCTTTTTTAAGGTATTCTATCGCTGCTTTCAAATCGTCAGGTTCGAGCCAGCCTAGAGTGGCGAAGTCTCCATCGCTTTCGCCGTGGGCCCGGAAGTCGAAGAGAAAGACTTCATAGCCGCTTCTGTGCAGGAATCCGGCTGCGAAGAGGACGTTGCCTTTGTTTGACCCGTGGCCGTGGCAGACTATTATCAAAGGACTGGGTTCGTTGTCCTGGACGCTTGGGATAAACCATCCTTTCAGTTGCGTGCCATCCAAAGAATCGAAAGCCACGTTCTCGTAGCTCATTCCATAATGAGAAGGCGTCCGTATAGCTGACATCCTAAATGGATGAATAATCATAAAGGAAAGATAGAGGGAAAAGAGTGTCACCAATATTACGAATAAAACCAGAATCAAACCCGCTATTTCCAGGCGTTGCCCAACCTTCATATTAATACTTGGTCGCGGTTCGGTTAAAAATGATTAGGAACAATATCTTTTTTTTAAAATGAATTATAAAATAATCTAATGAGATTACCAGAGAACCTTTCTCAGTATTTCAGAAAAGTTCATAATATTACTTTTAGATTCATTCAGGGTAGGGAAGAAGTCGAAGTGATTATCGGTTTTTACCGAAAGAAATCGGTATGTTTAATAGGGAACCTGAACAAATTATATTTATGAAGTATGCTAGTGTTATCACATTCATTTTCTTTATGGGGCTGTTTTTCTCTCTGGCTTCACAGAACGCCTCGGCAGATCTTCTAGTTGAAGGTTACAAGAGTGTTGGCTACTGTTTTGAGATATCTAACATAGACGATTATCCTGATTACATTTTTTTACTCGTTCCGACAATCATGGGCGGTAATCAAATTATCGTTGATGATCAATGTATGCATTTTTACAAACACGCTTCCCCAAAAATTTATGCTGTCGAAAAAACAACTTTCAACCAAGAGGAGCTGGAATCATTCAATGAAAAAAATTCTATCCCTTCAGATATTGTAATTCGATCTGTTGGCCAAGTTATTGATACTGACCCTACCAACAGAGTTAAAGATGTTATGGAGATAATTTCACTTACTAGTGAAAAACTTGAAATTCACAAATCTAAAACAGTCTACACATACGAAGATGGAACTATAGAAGAACAGAATTATGTATCTCAGAATACAAGACCTCCTGCGTCAAGAAAACCATTGATACCTTTAAGTTACACTGGTCTTACGATTGCTGTGCCGTTATTAGCGATAATTCTAATAGTTATCATAGTGGCTGTTAGAAAATTCAGGAGAAAGAAAAATGCTCAATTACCTGTTGGCACTGGTCCTGACAATAGTAGTTGAATTTATAATAATCAGCTTTTTTATCAGAAAGAAATACATTAGTATTTTTCTATATTCTGCTCTCATAAACTGCTTTACATGGCCAATTGCTAACTACTTCTATGGTGGGAATTTCAGTAACTTTATAATTATAGAAATGGCTGTCTTCCTAGTAGAAGGTGTTTTGATAAAGTTGCTTTTTGAAATCAATTACAAGAAAGCTTTTCTCATAGCTTTCGTGGCTAATATAGTTACAGCTTTTATGACATTTCTTTTCTGACAAATGTTTTGAGAAATACTTGTTCAGAGGAATTTCATTCTCTTGGTAGTTTGTTCCAATTTTCAGTAAGTATTCTGTACCAGCCGAGACCAATAAATGTTTCTGTTTCTACATCTTTGATAATGTCATCTGGTGTTATCTTCAACTCTTGTAATGACGTTTTGGGTGTCAGTTCACTTAAATAACCGTCTATCCATCCCACGTAAAGATCTTTATACGTTTTTAGATAATCTAAAAGTTCATTCTTCATCGGAAGTCTTACTTCGTCATTCATGTTTACCTAAAGTATGTAAAATCTTAAAAAACGATGTTTATCCAAGACTTATATCGGGGCTTCTCCAAAATATTTACTATGAAACACGTGGTTGACAAGTGGGATTTCTTCATTGTTTAATTAAATAGTTTTTACATAAACTTATTATGGACAAGAGAAGAATCTCTGTATTCATTCTTGCCGCCTTGCTTGCGGTGACCACATACCTTGCCCCACTCCAGCTGGACATGGGGGCAAAGATAGTGCTCGCAATAATGGTTCTTGCGATGGTGCTGTGGGTTTCAGAGACCATCCCGCTCCATGCCACAGCAATTATTGTCGTCTTCCTGTTGGTCGTTGTGGCTGGAATTTCCCCAAAGGATGCCTTCACTCCGTTCTTTGACCCAGTAGTGGTCCTGCTCCTTGGAGGCTTTGTCCTAGCAAGGGCACTGATCAAACACAATCTTGACGAATTCATAGCAATGAAGTTCCTGGACAAGTTCGGCTCCTCCCCGAGGATGTTCCTCCTGGGGATGATGTACATAACGGCCTTCCTCTCAATGTGGATCAGCAACACGGCATCAACTGCTGTCCTCCTGCCAATTGCCATAGTTGTGCTTTCGGACAACGGGCTCAAGGCCCTCAAGTCCAATTATGGGAAGTCAATGGTATTGGGGATAGCATTTGCCGCAACCACTGGCGGGGTGGGAACCCTGCTAGGATCAACCCCAAACTTGATTGCCGCCAAGTTCCTGACAGAATCAGGGATCCAGTTCGGCTTCAACGAATGGCTCTTCTATGGCCTCCCCATAGCAATAATATTCATACCCATTGTCTGGTTCGTCCTCACAACAATCTTCAGGCCGGAGATCCAGTCCCTAAAAAGAAAGAAATACGACAAGAAACTGACAAGGGAGCAGAAGCTTGTCCTGCTGGTTTTTACCATAACAGTCTGTATGTGGCTCTCCAAACCCCTGCATGGGATAGCCAACAGCATAGTGGCTCTTATCCCCATAATCCTCCTATACCTCATGAACCTCCTGGACACCAAGGACTTCTCCAAGGTCAACTGGGGGACACTCATCCTCATAGGCGGAGGCCTCTCCCTCGGACTGGCCATCCAGGCAACTGGCCTGGACATGGCAATAGCCGATTTGATGAAGGTTCTGCTCCTGGGACAGCCGATCCTGTTCATGTTCATGATAATCGCAACATTCGGGATCATCCTTACGACATTCGCCAGCAACACTGCAGCTGCCGCTGTCATGATTCCGATCATGATACCGTTGGCTGAACTGTTGAACATTGACCCTAGGATCCCTGTGCTTATAATCGCGATCATAGTATCAATGGACTACCTGTTACCGGTAGGGACCCCACCATCGGCCATAGCATATTCCTCCGGTTATGTCCGTGTAAAGGACATGCTAAAGGGAGGATTCCTACTCACAATCTTGGCAATACTTCTTGTGAGTGTCATCGCCTTCCTCATCTGGTGAGCCGGATTTATTTAACCAAAACAAAATATTAGCCATGGCTGGAGATTCGATCATTCCAAGACCCAAAAGATAGCCAAGCTTGCTGGTATCGGAGTCTCACTCGATTTCATAATGCCAAGCGGTACTCCGCCGACAACAATAGCATATGCCACAAAATATGTTAAACTCAAAGACTTACTAAAAGCAGGATTTTTGGTATCAATAGCCGCCATAATAATATGTACAATAATAGCAATATCGATTTAGTTTTTCTCTTGTTTAATCAAGCAATCCACCTCTTGAAATGTCGATTACTACCATTAGTATTGCAACAAATATTACAACATTCCCAACAGTGTCAAATGGCTCAGGAAATGTCTGGGTAAGTGCGGTCATTTTAAGAAGTGTTCCGAATATCGCAGCAATGGCACCAGCTGATGCTACTTTGTAAGGGCCTTTCAAAAGTTTGGCTGCTTTATCTAAAACCTTTGCAACTTTGTCGAGTGTTGTTGACTTTGCCATAATTAGAATTTGTGTAAGGTTGGTTATATTGATATGTTTAAACATTGATTCTAACAACAACCTTTAAAATACCAAAGTAAATTAAAGTCTATGGGTTTTTTTGATTTCATGCGGAGCGGAAATAAGATAAAGGTTGAAGAGACAGCCGAACCGCAAAGTATGGGTAGTGTTGAAGTTAATCTTGTCAGGGAAAAAGTAATGGAATATATTTCTGAACAGATGGAAAAGGAACGCGAAAAGACAAAAGAACTCTATGTTAAAATCAAAGATGATTTTCGTCAAATAAAAAAACTGAACAATGAACTTTGGGAAAAGAAATTCAAAAGTGGCGAACGTATGGATGTTCCAATTAATATGATAAAAGACAACTATGCAAAAAAGACATTATCTCTTATGAACAATGCACCTGAAATAAACACATTTGATTATTCTGATATAAATACATTTTGTTCTAGCACTGACAGGATTTTGAAGGAGATGAGAAATCTTCCTGCAAAGCAGGTTGTTTTGCTTTCAAATTATTTCAAGGGTCAGACATCAAAGATTATAAAGACACTAAAGTCAATAGAGGATCGCAAAAAAGAAATGGAAGAATTGTTGCAAGGAAAAGCTCTCTTCATAGATGGTGAAATAAACACACGAAATGACAAAATATTCCAACTCATAAAAAGAGTTAAAGATTTGGAATCTCAGGAAAAAACATTAACAGAAAAAATAGAAAATAAAAAAAATGAAGTTACTGAAAAAGAAAAAGAAATAAATGATTTTTTAAAAGGTAAAGAATTTAGTGACTATGAGAATCTGGGAACCGAAGCAAGTGATTTCGAAAAAGAAAGAATGAAAATAGAAGCTGATATAAGAGATGAAATATCTGGTGTTAAAAGACCTCTTAAAAAATTGGAGCATAATCTTAGAACAAACAGGTCCATTACGAAGGATAAACTTTTACTCTGCTCTAAGATTTCAAAATCACCTCTCAAAGTTCTTTTAGAAAATGGTGATTCAGTACTTAAGGAAGCTTTAGTTAAACTAAGAGAAATAAACATGAAAGACGACGAAAAAATTCATGTCGAAGAGCTCGTGACAAAAATAAATAACGGATACATTTCAAAACTCATAGATAAATACAAATGGACTGAAGTCCAGATTGCAGACAGAAAAGAAGAAGAAGGAAAATCTGATATACTCGAAAGAAAAGCCACAAAACAACGAGAGCTTGAAAACAAGAAAAAAGAAGTTACAGAATTTGAAAAGGATAAAGAAAAAATAGTAATCAACAAAAATGAAACGTCAGAGACCGTAACAGAAGAAATCAAAAAACTTGAAGAACTTGTTCTAAGAGAAATAAATCTTAAGGTTGAAATAACTTTTTAATCGGTTTGTATATATTCTTATCTAAGGATTTACGAATATAATTAAAGGGTTTATCATATTTACATGATTTGTGGCCATTTGTATTTCCGTTAAGGGTTTCTCCTCTTGGTAAATAATTCCGTTTTTTCTTTTTCATTGAAAATTTTATAGAGTTTAGAAATTTAAAGTAGGTATGTTCAGAGAAGTTTTTGCTACATTAAGGTGTTAGTTTTTCAGGTGTTCTTGGGAATAATATGGTTTCCTGGACATCTTCCATTTCTGTAATTTTTGCAACAAATCTTTCAGTGCCAAAACCTATTCCACCATGAGGCGGGATTCCCCATCTGAATGCATTAGTGTAGAATTCAAAATCTTTCGGGTTAAGACCCTTCTCTTTCATGACTTTTACCAGCACATCAAATCTGTGCTCTCTCTGTCCACCTGATGCAAGTTCAAGACCGCGATAATCAAGGTCTATTCCTCTTGAAAGTCTTCCGTCAAGCATCACATAGAACGGCTTAATCTTGGAAGGGTATTTTGTTATAAAATAAAAATCATGTCCTTTTTTCTGCATTATTTCTCCAAGCTTTTTTTCCTGTGCATCTTCTAAATCTTCGCCCCATTCAATTTTAAGACCGGCTTTATTGAGAAGTTTTACTGCCTCATCATATGTCACTCTTTTGAAAGGAACTTTTGGAACTTCCACGTTAATTCCCTGTGCTTTTAATCCTTTCATAACATACTCGATCATGTTTTCGAGAGTTATCATGACATCTTCTTCCGAATCTATCCATGCAATTTCAAAATCCGCTGATAAATATTCTGATAAATGTCTTCGTGTGTGGAATTTTTCAGCCCTGAAAACTTGACCTATTTCATATATCTTATCCATACCTGAAGCCATCATCATTTGTTTGTATAACTGCGGGGACTGTCTTAGATAAGCTTCTTTTCCGTAATAGTTGAATTTGAAAAGCGTTGAACCGCCTTCTGCGCCTGCTGCCTGTATAACGGGGCTGTGAATTTCAATGAAGTTATTTTTTCTGTAATAATCATGCATGAGACCAATTATCTTGTGCCTTATAATAAACACTTTCATTATCTTTGGATCTCTTAAGTCAAGGTATCTGTAATTGAATCTTGTATCCTTACCCGAATCAACATTTTTGTCAAGTGGTAGTGGCTTTTCTGCGCCCGCAACAACTCTTACTGTTTCAGGCAGTAATTCGTAACCAAGTTTTGCAACTTTTGATTTGACAACAGTACCGATAATGTCAACACAATCCTCTTTTCCAAGTTTTGCAATTGTGTCAAATACACCTTTGGAAACATCATCTTTTTTGGCTATTATCTGAACCTTTCCTTCCCTGTCTCTGACAGTCAGAAAAATTATTTTTCCTATATTTCGAACATCGTCTACCCAGCCCTTTATCCTCGCTTTTTTACTTTCACTGAGCTTGTTTGAGAATGTTCGTTCCATAAGAATAAAATTAACTGCTGATTTATTAAAGTGTTTAGTTCTCTTTCAGAATAACGAGAGTTTGAGTACTTTCAATGCCTTGTACGTCCCTGAGTTTGTCTATTATTATTTTGTCAAGATCCTCTATGTCCTTTACCCTTATGAGCAGTATCATATCTATTGTTCCTGTTACTATGTCCGCCTTTTCAACGAAATGGAATTTTTTGAGGTCTTTAACAAGGTCGTGCTGGGTTCTTCTAAAACCCTTGAGATATTTTGAATCAGCTTTTACAAGCACGTATGCTGCAATGCTCTTGCCGAGTTTTTTGTGATCTACGTCTATTGTGAACCGTTTTATTATACCCTCACTTTTGAGCCTTTTTATCCTGTGGTGTACTGTTGTTATTGGCAGAAGTGTCCTTGATGCAATCTGTCTTACTGTCAGATCCCCTCTTTGTGCGAGGATTTCCAGTATTCTTTCGTCTTTTTTATCAACTTTAATGCTCATAATGAAACATATGTTCCATTTAATATATAAATGTTCGTATTTTTTGTAAAAAATACAACAAATTGTTGTAAATATATATAAACTATCTTTCAGAATAACAAGAAATAAAAAAAGGAGGAGATTACTATGGATTTGAGAGAAACAGAAAGAGGAATAAAGCTCATAAAGGATTTTTTCCAGGATGAGCTGGCAAAAACGTTATCATTGCAAAGAGTATCCGCGCCAATGATGGCTAAGGTAGGTACAGGAGTGAATGATGACTTAAACGGTGTAGAAAGCAAAGTAACCTTTTTGGTCCCTGACGCGTGCTCAAAGGCAGAGATAGTCTTCTCTCTGGCGAAGTGGAAAAGAATGGCACTTGCTGATTATGGATTTTCGCCAGGCGAAGGCTTATACACTGATATGAATGCAATAAGGCCTGAGGAAATCCTTGACGAGTTCCATTCAATATATGTTGATCAGTGGGACTGGGAAAAGATTATACTCGCAGACGAAAGATCACTTGATACTCTAAGAGATGTTGTCAGGAGAATATACAGTGTACTCAAAAAAACTGAAAAAATGGTATGCGAAAAATATCCTGAAATAGAGCCAATACTTCCTGATGAAATATCATTTGTGCATGCAGAAGATCTTTGCTCAAGATTTCCTGAGTTAAGTCCAAGAGAAAGAGAAGATAAGATAACAAAGGAGAAGGGCGCTGTCTTTATCATAGGAATAGGGTCAGATCTTTCTGACGGGAAGCCGCATGACAGGAGAGCACCTGATTATGACGACTGGATAACACTCACAAGTGAGGGTACAAAAGGACTTAACGGAGACATACTTGTATGGTACCCGTCACTCGGTAAATCAATGGAACTGTCTTCAATGGGTATAAGAGTAGATAGTGGATCCCTAATGGAACAACTGAAGATTAGAAAAGAGGAACACAGAAAGGAAATGTACTGGCACAAAAGACTCATTGACGGTGATCTCCCGTTAACACTCGGTGGTGGAATAGGGCAGTCAAGGCTTTGCATGTTCTTTCTCAGAAAGCAACACATAGGCGAAGTGCAGGCAAGTGTTTGGCCTGAAAGAATAAGGAATGATTGTGAAAAAAGGGGCTTAATGCTCCTTTAATTTTTTAAAGCACTGCTTACAAGAATATAGTTAAGGATGATTACTATGGACATTAAGAAAGTTCCTAAGAGTGTTGGAAAAACCCTTGAAATAAAGGGATGGGTATACAGAAAAAGAGAGAGCAAAAACATTATATTTTTCATAATACGTGATTCTGATGACATTGTACAATGTACAATAAAGGATGATAACAAGCATTTTGAAGAGGCAAAGAAAATAACAATGGAATCTTCAGTGATAGTAAAGGGTACAGTCAACAAAGATGAACGTTCACCTACTGGATATGAAATGAAAATAGAAGAAATTGAGCCAGTTCATATAGCTGAACGTTACCCGATAACAAAAGATCAGTCGACTGAATTGCTTTTGGATTACAGACATCTTTGGCTCAGGTCAAGATACCTTACAGCTGTAATGAAGATAAGGCACACTGTTGTCGGGGCAATACACAAATTCTTCCGTGATAACGGATACTATGAATTCGATGCTCCGGTTTTCCAGCCAAGTCAGTGTGAGGGCGGATCGACTCTTTTTGAGGTAAAGTACTTTGATGATATTACCTATCTTACTCAGTCATGGCAGTTGTATGCAGAGGCCGCTGTTTTTGCACTGGAAAAAGTTTACAACATGGGCCCGACTTTCAGAGCAGAACGTTCTAAGACATCAAGACATTTATCAGAATTCTGGATGGCTGAAGCCGAAGCGGCTTGGATGGATATTGAGGGACTAGCGCAGCTTGCAAAAGACGAGGTAAGGTTCATAGTAAAAGAAGTTCTCAAGCACAACAGAAAAGAACTAGAACTTTTGGGAAGGGATATAAGCAAGCTTGAAGTGGTCGCCGAAAAGCCGTTCCCGACAATAACATACACCGAAGCACTTAACATACTTGAGAAAAAAGAAGGAATGAAAGTTAAGTGGGGGAAAGACCTAAGAACTGTTGAAGAAGACAGACTCATGAAGCATTTTGATGTCCCAATTGTTGTTACAAACTATCCAAAGGAAATAATGGCATTCTACAAACCAAAAGATCCTAAAGATGAAAAAACAGCTCTTTGCATGGATATGCTGGCACCTGAAGGTTATGGTGAAATAATTGGTGGAAGTCAGAGAGATACTGACATTAAAGAGCTTGAGAAAGCCCTTAAGAAAATGGGTGAAGATCCTAAAAACTATGAGTGGTACATGGACCTTCGTAAATATGGAAGTGTTCCACATTCAGGTTACGGTATGGGCGTAGAAAGAGTAGTTTCATGGATATGTGGACTTGAAAGCATTAGAGATGCCATACCGTTTCCAAGAACCCAGAGAAGATTCAAGCCGTAAAATTTGTTTATAACACCGTTATATTTATAAACCCCTGTTTCTAAAATAATTTGGTTGTATGTCTTACACGAAAAGCAGAATGAAAAAGAACTTCCTTTACATATGTAGTGTTGTCAGGGAACACGGAATTAAAGTTGCGTATGACATGAAAATGGGTGAGATAACATCAGAAGGCGAAAGGGTATTATTCTCCCTTATTGAAGATCCTATTAATGTAAAAAAGGTTTACTTCCAGATAGGTTTCCATTCGAATCCTAAGAACGACATCTCGGGAGATATATCCAAAAACCCGCTTCTGTTCGGCATGAGAAAAGTCAAGATAGATACGAGCGACGTGGAGAAAACCTGCGAGAATCTGGAAATGATAAGGAAATGCCTCGAGGACGTGGATGATGAAAAACCATTCGTAAGTCCTGAACTTAAATATGATATCCAGAATTTCAGTATGAACTAAGAACAGTATGCTTTTTTAAATTTTATTTCTAAAATTCATACAATAATTTTTGAGGAGCTGTGATGATTATGCTAAGTAATAAAAAAATGGATAGAAGATATTTTTTGAAAACAGTAGGTTATGCGTTAGTTGGTACTGCCGCAGGGCTTTACGCTGACAATTTTATTAAAGATTCAGATTATACCAAAAAATTCCAAGAGATATGTTCAGAAATCAATAAGACAGGTGAAATATGGGGTCCTCCCGAAGATCCCCTTGCAAGGCAGAGATTCGTCAGAGACGTCGATTTTGACGGCGACGGCAAGCCGGACATTACAAAAGGAAAGGTTAGGTATTTTGTTGACGGTAACGATTTAATGTTCATAGAAACAAACCTTTCATCTAGTAAACGTGTTATGATAAAGGGCACGATGGAAGATGGAAAATTCACGGAACTCAATATAGGCAACTTGTCACAATCGTTTGCCAAGAATATAATAAACACCTTCTATGACAAGATCGTGGAGAACCCCAAAAAACAGTGAAGCCTCGAGAGGGTAAATATTGAGCCCCGTTAGTTATTGTTCCTGTGTTATGGTAATAATACTATTAATACTATTTGCTATATCATCGAGATTTATAAAATTTTCTGAATATACAATTGCTGGTAGGTTCGTTGACATTATCGTTTCTTTTTGAACATTTTCTTGAATGATTTGGGTTTCATCCAAACAAACAATAGGATTATTACTACGATTACACCAACGCCGACATACACTCCAGTGTAATTGGGAACTGGTTTCATCATACATTTATTATCCAGACACTGATACCCACAAATTTCGAGTGTCTCC
>DAOWAL010000137.1 GCA_030634615.1 Candidatus Aenigmatarchaeota archaeon
CGCTAACCAATTGATATAATGACAAAATACTGAACTGCATGTTGCGTAAATAGTTGATATTACAAGGCCGCATTGTTGATTTTGGGGCAAAAATGGGCAATATAGGAACCAAACGGCAAAAAGCGCCGAACAGCTCATTCACTAGACCAGAAGGGGCGCTTTTATTTTTTCTGGAGGTTCGGGGGCTGGCTGGTGATGTAAACGTTATCCCCTTAATCCTATACGACCTGAGCGTATATATAAGTTGACTTTCTAAAGATATAAACTTACAGTCTCTCTATGAAAGAATTACTATATCAATATAATCCTTGGTGGGAAGAAACATTCAGAAATGAGAATGCAAAACCTCGCGAGAAATACCTAAGTGAACTCAGAAGTTATTTAGACTTTAAACAAATTGTTATCCTCACTGGTCTTCGTCGTGTAGGAAAAACAACATTGATGAAACTCATAATTGAAGAACTAATAACCAAAGGTGTCCCGCACCGACATATTTTGTATGTAAGCCTTGACGATTACCTGCTTCACAAAAACAGCATTATAGAAATCGTTAATGAGTTCAGAAAAATTCATAAAATTAAAATTGAAGAAAAAATCTATCTATTTCTAGATGAGGTAACCTACAAAGAAGATTTTCATATTCAGTTAAAAAACATCTACGATTCGCAAAACACAAAAATATTTGTTGCTTCGTCTTCTGCATCAATGCTCCGGGATAAAAAGGCAAGTTTAACAGGTAGGGCTATTACCCTGGAAATCAAACCACTTGACCTTGAAGAATATTTATTTTTCAAAGACATAACAATAAAGAAGAGAGACAAACAATTATACAAATCATACTTTCTTGAATACTGCAAAGATGGAGGGTTACCAGAAAATGTTTTGAACCCAAGCAGAGAGTACTTAATGAACTTAGTTGATGACATCATCCAAAAAGACATAACAGCATTCCACGCTATTAAAAATCACCAACTAGTGAGGGATTATTTCACCCTGCTAATGGAACGAAGTGGGAAACAACTTAGCATAAACAAAATTGGTAAAATTTTAAGCATTTCCCCTGACACATCAAAAAGATACCTTAGTTTTTTTGAATCAACTTATCTTATTCATCTTCTTCCGCGTTGGGGAAAAACAAATCAAAAATTATTATCTCCTAAGAAAATATATGCTTCTGACCTTGGCATTAAACACATGTTTATGGGTGAAAGGGATCTTGGCAACTATTTTGAAAATTACATCTATTTATTGTTGAGAAATAAAAAAATATTATACTATCTATACGAAAATACAATCGAAATAGATTTTATTACAGATGATAAAATATTAATTGAATCAAAATTTTATGCACAGCTAAATGAAAAACAGGAAAAATTATTTAATGAATATCCAGCAGCTAAAAAATTGGTAATTGATCCGGTTGAAAAGTTGTCAGCCGTAAATAAACTATAAAGATAACAAGAGGATTAAGAGGGGCTGGTGAGCACCGGCGTTCTACTGAGTCAACGCCACGTTTATTGATGCTGGATAATTGATAGCCTAAGCCACGGTGCATCAACTGATGTGGAACGTTCGCAATCAAGCATATAAAGCTCATTGACATTCAGTCTTAATATGGTACCATATTAAGACAGGAGGTGGCATTATGAATATATCATCAGATATCAAACCAGTTTCATTTCTCAAATCTCACGCCGCAGATATATTAAAGCAAATTAACGACACACATCGCCCCGTTGTTATAACCCAGAATGGGGAGCCTCGAGCAGTTCTCCAAGATCCTGAAAGCTATGACAATATGCGCAAAGCTATTGGGTTATTAAAGCTTATCTCCCAAGGTGAGGAAGACATTAAGCAAGGGAACACTAAAACCCAGGATCGAGTTTTTAAAGACATTGAAAAAATGCTGGAAAAGAAAAAGAAGAGAGCATGACATTCAAAGTACATTGGGCAGCTATTGCAGAAGCAGACCTAAAAAATATAATTCTATATATTGCCAATGATAGTCCTACTAACGCCAGAAAATTTTTTGAGAAAATTAAAGAAAAAGCATCAAGTCTCACTGAGTTTCCGGAAAGAGGCCGAACCATACCAGAACTGCAAAACCAGGGAATATTTCTTTACCGAGAACTCATTGTAACACCGTGGAGATTAATTTATAGAATCTCAGAAAAGAAAGTTTATATTTTGTCAGTATTAGATTCACGCCAGAATGTTGAAGATATCCTTCTGAAAAGACTAATAAAATAAGAAAAAACTGCGAACAAAACGTTCAACAGCCGATAGCTTGGGCCGGACCAAGATGACAGCAACAGAAGGAGAAAGGTATGAAAGATGAGATGAGAAGCCGAATCTATTTCATGGCGGTTTTATTATTTTTGGCATTTACAATGATGTCGTGCGCAACGGCAGGACGGAGTTTTTCCGAGACAGAGGTAAAGAATATCCAGATAGGCCAGACCAGTCGGCAGGATATACGTACGATGTTCGGTCCCCCATGGCGGATCGGGCTTGAAAACGGCCAGGAGACTTGGACCTACGGCCATTACCGATACAGCATTGCAAGCAGCAGCAAGTCAAGCGACCTAGTGGTTCGGTTCGACCAAAAGGGTGTGGTCAGCTCCTACTCATACAG
>DAOWAL010000044.1 GCA_030634615.1 Candidatus Aenigmatarchaeota archaeon
TATCTTAGTTAGCTAATTATTCTAATTTTTTTTATTTGCCGGGAATCAGCGTTAGCTACATCTTAACAGTTATTGTGTCGCCTGCAAGTATTTTTGGATTTTTGCCATCTTTTAGATTGGTCACTATGTCATATGCGCCATGGGGCAAACTTGTTATGTGCAGTGAGATTGAATCGGATATAGTTTTTCCTGATTCCAAACTTCCGTAGAAGAATGACGATATCTTTTCTTCGTCATAGATTATCTGACCATCAGTTGTTATTGTTATGTCAAAGGTGGGTGTTATGGGAACATCCCCTGTATTTGTGAGTATAAAGTCAATTCCTGTGATAAATCCACCCGAACTACCACCAACCCATTGAGCGTCAACTCCATTTATTTTCATTACAACCGATTTTCTAGTATTGATTTCATCGATTTTCATCTCAGGAATATTCCATGATGCTAATTTAACAGGACCGATAAAACCACTGAAATCATGGATCACTTTCAGTTCTTCGGAATCTTCCGATATTTCAAAAAGTATTTTACCCTTAATATTCTCGCCCGGGAACATCTCATTGAAGAGCGGCAATTTGTCATTTCCCATGTATAAAACAGCTGGTTCGTGTCTAAAGCTTTCAGAATCCTTCAAACTCAGAAGACTCCCTCCGGCGTATACTTTGTTCTCACCGATGTTTTTCATCTCAACGTCCACAAAAACAAATACTTTTCCCGGACTGACTTCTTCAACAATGTCTTCTTTCAATATGCTGCTGTAGTACGTGTAGTAATCCCTTTTCACAGCACTCAACACTGTAACAGCAAGTTCAGATGTCTTGGCAGACTGTCCAAGTTCCAAATTGAGAACATCGGGCATGTTCGCAGGATCTGATGTTGATACAACGTTTCCAGTCACACATCCTGATGATACTACCACAGCACAAATCATAAAAACAAAGAGAAATGATCTAAAGTCCATAAAGAAAATCTGTAAACAAATTTTAAAAGATTATGTTTAAACTTGTTCATATGATATAGTTTTATTTATATATTAACTATCAATAAGTGATAATTATGTCCTCTGAAACTAAGCTATTTGAAATGGCAAAGGAAGTTTATGGAGATTTGAATGATGTCTTTAAATTCAAATATTCAGATGTGTTTGGTCAAATATGTTCTCTCAAGGATCCCACTGTTCAAAAAATGTATAAGAGTTTATTAGGAATTAGAGGAAAAACCAAAGAAGCTGCAGAAGAGGATTTAGCAAAACGTTTGTCTGGAGAACTCCAAGAAGAGTGTCATTATGTTGATGACGTGTTTAATAATAAAATTGATTATATTATTTTCGTTCCTGATGAATCAAGTGTTACACCAATGGTTCTAGGAGAAGAAGTGACACATGGCGAACATACATCACAGCATATTCGCGACATTGGTTCACACAAAAATTTCAAAAAAAGTTTTTCTGTTCAGACTAGAGAATTCATGGGTATGATGGGAGTATTGAATATATTAAAAAACTATCCCGATTTTTCTATTAACCTAATTACGCCAAAAATTTCAGATACCGGCATAGATCAATATGACTTAGATCATTGGGTCGGTTACCTTGTCGCTTCACAATTAGTGGCATCAGGAAAGGAAATTCCATATTCTGACCTATTTCACGCAGCGGATCAAAAAACAGTATGGAATATGACAAAGGAGATAATAAAACCTTCTATATTCTTACCCAAACCAGCCAAAGACAAAGCAAAGGATGTTATAGCTAAAGTAGTTGAAAAAACATTAAAAGATTGTGAACTCGATGCCTCTTTTCATTTTTTAAAATAATTAGTTTTCCTTTAAAAGAAATATACATATTATATCGGATAGCTCATAAATCCATCTATCCGATACATACAAATAATTCCGACAAAAAATCGGGGTGCGAGCTAGAATGTGCTGAGGCATGTGATGAGGGCATGGCGCAATTTAAGCATGTATTATTAAATCGAGATTTGAATTGACGATTATGGTATGTAAGGGTACATTAACTACTAATGAGGGAAAATTAAGCTTAAATATTCGATTACCAATAATTATTATTAGAATAGTTCATGTAAGAGGTAATTTTTTAAACCCCCCTGCTAACTTTTCAAGGTGAGACGAATGAATCCATTTATGGAAATGCACGCATCATTGGAGCAAATGATTGAGACAAAAAAGATAGATGTTTCTATAAACGAAAATTTCATGGACTTGAGTGAGACCATTGGTGCAATGAAAAACACGGTTTTGGAAATAGATGTTGGTTCAGAAGAGAGTTTCCCATTGTTTTTCTCACTTGATACCCAGCAAAAAATTCTAAGAAGAATGATAGAGAGAATTAATGATGCTGAAATAAAAATGGAAAATCCAAAAGTAGCGAGGCAAATAATTGCAATTATTCCACTAATGTCAAATATTTTTTCTCTGGTTTCAGAATCGATTAAAAAGAATAAAAATTACCTAGGAGATAAAATTGTAAAACTTTCTATAGATTTAGAAAACCTAGCTTTAGATCAAGATTTATTCATGAAAAAGGAAGATTCCATTTCCAAAATTCGTAAAATGCACATAAAAACTTTGGTTAAAGATTTTGCTTCTGAAGCTGGTGGTGTTTTTGAGTGAGAAAAAGATTCTTGTAGAACAGAGTGTACTCGTTGCTGCCTCAGTGAATTGTTTTATTGAAGATATTGGTGTACCAATAAAAGATGATTTTTATGATATGTCAAAACCACTTTTTGATTACATAAAAGAAAACATTGCAAATGAGGTTGGGATAATAACTGATTTTATCATAGAAGAAACAGAAAAAATATTATCTCGTATAACAATGAAGAAGTTAATGAAAAAATCAGAGGAAGGATTAATAGAAAAGAAAAAACTATATGAATCCTTTTCTTATATTTTATCTGAATGTGTTAGAGAAATGAAAACAAATGTAAAGTGTCTTCTAACAGTACCTGTTGATGATAAAGAAGTTGAAAAAATTATGATTGATGTTTTTCGTTTTTATCAAAAAACAAGAAATGTAATTAGAAAAATGGACCCAGCGCTAGAAGTTGACATCAAAGCAAAGAGAGCTTATTCTGCAGCCAGTAAAGTATGCTCAACTCCAGAAGCGTGGCGAAATATATTCCACGACGAAAGAAATGATGATTTTAAAGCATTTTCAAAACTTGACAATAAATTTTTTGTGAATGGGAGAGGACCAGATATTTCAGATAAAAGAATATTATCAGAATGTGTACACTTACGACAAAGATACGAAAAAAAAGGTGCAATTGATTTCATGTTAGCATCAACAGATCAACATTTTGTTAAGGTTAGGAACATTAGTTCAGAAATATGTAGCATAGTTCCTGATGAAATTGAAAAGAAATTTAATATAATATGCAAATGGCCTGACGAAATTTTAAAGATGTCATGAAATTATGCACTGTGCCCTTTCTAGCTAAATTTAGATATCATGATGAACGATAGTTTTTCTTTTAAAAGAAAAATACGCTGGGAACAGGATTCGAACCTGCGCGGGATTACTCCCACCGGATCTCTTGTGTGGGATCAGATCCCACGAATACTGGTACTCCTCATTTCCGCCGAATCAGAGTCAAGCCATGAAGTCATCGTGTCTCGCGACACTCTTCAGATCCAGTGCTCAAGTCCGGCGCGTGTATAGGCAATCAGGGAAAATCCATGACAACTTACCACTCCGCCATCCCAGCGTAGTTTTAATTAAGTAGGAACTTTCTTTTAAATGTTTACTTCTTTTTCTTGATTTTTGGTATGTTTGTGTCATCACTTGTGTCCTGAAACCTTATTCTGTGGAACGGATTGACCATTGTGGATGCTATATTTGCAAGATGCGCATCAACTCTTTTCAGATATCTGGAAAGTAGTGCACAAACTAGTGTCGTTTTTTGATCTTTACCACCCTTGCTTAGAAGATCTTTCAGTACTTTGTCGGCCTTTTTCTTAAGAACTTTATGATGTGAATCCATTACTTTTTTTGCTTTTTCTTTGTCAAAATTAGCTAGAGCTTCACTTGTGAGCCTGAAATTTTCAATTACGTTTTTTCCTATATCATCAATTTCTGTAAAATATCTACTTTTTGATAAATTTCCGTTGTGTATTTGCGAAAGTTCGTATATGTTTTTACTAAAGTCACCTATTCTTTCAATATCCTTTGCTATTCCAAGCAATACCAATGAGCCTACTGTATCATATCTTGGATTTATTGCAAGGTGTTCGATAATTTTTTTACGTATTTTAATTTCGTACCTGTTGGTCTCTTTGTCTGCCTTGTATATATCTATATTCATTTTTTTGTTGTTCATTACGGTTCCCATTACACTTAGAAATATTTCTTCATTTTTTGTAAGCATTTCACCTGTCTTTTTCTGTGCCTGAGTAAACAAATCCTCCTTGGACCACAATCTTCTTAATTCATTAAACATACTAGTCATCTCAATATAATTATCACTATTAGGGGTATGGCATAAAAAGCCACTATTAAATACATAATAGTTACCCACCTGTGCTCAGATGCAAATGCTGCGAACTTTTTAGAAATGCCTATTGGAATGAACTTCAATGGATATAATATTATAATCCCAAACATATTGAAGATCAAGTGCACAAAAGCAATAGTTACAGCAGGCTTACTTGCAGTTACAAGTGATGCCAGTATCGCAGTTATGGTAGTTCCTATATTTGCTCCTATCATGTATGGGAATATCTTTTCAACAGTTAACATACCAGAACCTATCAGAGGAACCACGAGCGATGTTGTGACTGAAGAGCTTTGTACAAGTGCTGTGAAAATTGCACCAACGAGAAAACTTGTAATTACGGTCTTGAACAGGTACTTATCTATGAATACTTCCATCTTTGTCATGATAAGAGACTTCATTATTTTTACAATATATCTCAGCGAACCGAACAATATCACTAGTCCCAATATGAGCATTAGCGGACCTGAATCAGATACAACACTGCTTATGGCATTGACAACAGGTGTAACAGCAATTTTAAGTGGTGCTGCCAGTGTTATTCCTCCTGTATCGAAAAATATTTCTGCTAGATATGTTGCAGAAATTTCAAGTATGTGCGTAAAGTATTCTATAGGGAGAAGTATTATTACTGCTATTATATTGAAAAAATCATGAACAGTGGCGCCTGACAGTGCCAGTTTGAATTCTTCTCTTCTTCTGACGTGTGCCATTGAAACAATTGTGTTTGTGACAGTAGTTCCAATATTGGCACCCATGATCATTGGAATTGCGTTTACTATCGGTACACCTCCGCCTGCGACAAGTCCAACAATAATTGATGTTGTTGCCGAAGAGCTCTGCATTAAGCTTGTTGCTAAAATTCCTATGAAAAGACCAACAATCGGGTTTGTTGTAACAGTTATCAGATCTTCTGCAAATCCTGAACCAAAAAGTTTGAACGCACTTTCAATAAGTTTTATTCCTATTAGGAATGAATATAGCGTTAGCAAAAGGAACAAAGTTTTTTTTAGAGTTTCCATAGTAAATGTTGTTAAATTGGTATAAAAAGAATATTGTTTTACATTACCAACTTGTGAGTGAATTTACTTTTTTCAGCTTTTTTAATTGGCCATGATTCTTCTATTATCATGTTTGGCACGCTTTTATCTAAAACAGGGAAAGCAATCTCACATCTTCTGCATGTAAGAAACATTTCCTTTTCCTTTATCTCCCCTTTACACTTCGGGCATGCTATAACTTCAAGGAGCTTATCATCTATCATAGTTTAAAATTAAATCTGAGGTTTTAAAACTTAATGGACTGTTTAAACATCGAATTATGCCATTTCTCTTCTCTTCTTTTTTTCTTTGTTTTTCTCTCTTTTCATTTCGTCCTTTAGCTTTGGAAGTTTCATGTTAAAGTCGCACTTGGAACATCTTAATGCAAAAGGTCTTTCCCATCCAGTATCAAGACGTTCTGAGAAACCGCATTCAGGACATGTGTAATAGACAGTTGCAACATCTGTTCCGGCTTTTACTAAAACTCTCATTTTACCTTTTTCTTCTTCTGCTTTGTTTTTCAATACTCTGTTACTGACAAACTTGTATTTTCTTTCCATAGTAATGTTATTGCAACTCTCTCTTAAAAATATTACTTAAATGTTGTCGGAAATTAATTCTTTTCAGTGCTTTCCCATCCCTTTAACCACATTCCGGATTTAATGAAAGCAAATGCTAAAACTGCTCCTGCAAGATTTCCAAGGGGTATTCCTGCAGCTATTCCTTCTAACTGGAATGTTCCTACCAGGGAAAGTGCTATGCCTATTATAAAAACCCATCTACCGGCGTTAACTAAGAGTTGTAAACCAGTTCTCCCTGCTGCCTGCATTGCTGATCCCAATGTGAGGTTTAGGCCCATGAAAACAAAACCAAGTGACATCACTTTCAGATACATTGCACCTATTCGTAGAACTTCAGCATCGGAACTAAACGGCATTATAAGGTATTCCGGTAAAAAGAACCACACAAGTGATAATAATGCCATGAGAGCTATCGATGCGTATGATGAATACTTCACGGATTTTTGTGCTCTTTTAATTTTACCTGCTCCTAGGTTCTGACCTATGAAAGGTATCACTGCGTGTGATAGGCCGATTATCGGAAGTATTGCAACAGAATCAAGTCTTAATCCAACGCCAAATGCTGCAATTGCAGATGTTCCAAATCCACCAATAAGACTCATTATAAAAATCATTCCAACACTGTTTATGGAATTGCTTATCGAAGATGGCAGACCTATTATGAATATCTTTTTGAAAATACTAGGATCCAATCTAAACGATTCAATTCCCATGTGAAGTGATGTTTTACCTGCAAACAAATGATAGATGTTCAAGAATGCCCCGATACTCCTGCCGATTACAGTTGCAAGAGCTGCTCCGGTTAACCCCATTGCAGGTATTGGTCCAAAACCAAAAATTAAGATTGGATCTAAAATAATGTTGGCAACAATTGAAATTACCATGTTTATCATCGGTGTTACGGTATCGCCATCTGCCTGTATTATACCCTGAGCAATGAAACCAATGAAAAGGAAAATAAAGCCTATGAAAATAAGATTTGCGTACTCAATCGTCATTGCAAGTATGTTTCCCGTAACACCCATGAAAGAGAAGAGTGCCGGGGAAAACAGAAAGCCAGCAACTGCTACGATAAGACCAGAAAGCAGTGCTATTGTTATGGAATGGGCAGCTATTTTATTTGCCTCCTTTTTCTTACGCGCACCGATTGCCTGGGAAACAAGTGCAGTCGATCCAATTGCAAGTCCTGACGCTATTGCAATGAAAATAAAAACAACAGGGAATGTAACGCTTATGGCTGCTAAATGTTCAGAACCGAGCATCCCAATAAAAAATGTGTCTATAATGTTGAATGCCGTGTGAAGCGACATTGCAAGAATTATCGGTGTTGCCAAGATAAAGAGGGTTTTGAATATACTTCCCTTTGTCAGGTCTTTCTCCCTCATACCTTTCATTCTTTTCATAGCATTCATAACGATCAACTTCTACTGTGAAATAGCGTGCTTAAAAGTAAGGGCGAACTTCCTTAAAAGAAAATACCCACAATAAACGATATCAATGCAACAAACATTGCCATTTTCAATCTTTTACTGACACTTGCGTATGTTTTTTTCTTGCCTTCTCCTGCAACAAGAGAATATATACATGATACAAATATGATATCAGCTAGTATAACAACCGCTAAATAGCCTGTTTTTAGAATACCGTAATAGAAAGGCAGTATAGACATTACAACTGCAATCAAAAGACAAATTACGGCAAGTGTTACCATGCTCCTTTCTTTGTACTTTATCTTAACACCGTCTGTTGTTATGCCAAATCTTTCAGCAATCGGTGCAGCTACAGTTGAAACTTTTGTAGCGAGCTTTTTCATAAAGCTTTTCCTGTCCCCTTCCATGTCTTCCAAATCTTTTACTATCTCTCTTGTTATTGTTGAAAGCATTGCAAGAACCATCAGAATCAAAACAACTTTTATTTCAGCAAAAGCAGCACCTCCGAAAAGGAAAACCGATCCAACCAAATACCCGATTGAAATGTTTCCAAGTAAAACCTTGTGCTGAAGTGATATTGAATACATTACAAGCACAAACGTGTTTGCTAAAGCAATTGTAAAGCAAAGCATGTTTATCATTAATGCACAGAGGTTACCTGCTGCAAAGAGTATTAATGTGAATATCAGTGCAGTCCTTTCAGAAACTTCACCAGAAGGCATTGGCCTGTTTGGCCTGTTTACTTTGTCTGCGTCCAAATCAGCATAATCATTGAAAACATTTCCAGCACCGTTAATCAAAAACACCGCAACAAGTGCTAACAGTAATGGAAAACTGTAAAGTGCTGAAATGTTACCGCCAACAGCAATTATGCCACCGATTAAAACACCGAGTAAGGCCATAATGCCATTTAACGGCCTCATCATTCCTAACAATTCGAGCATAATAAAACCTTTATCTAGAGTGTTTTTAAAGAATTAGACTTTCCTGTCTTTCTTTATCGGCCTGAGTTTTTTTCTCTTGCATTTCCTGCATTTTACTTTGCCATCTCTGACTTTAATGTTGTCAGCTCTCATCCTTGCACCGCAACCCATGCATATGAATGTACGGCTGAAAATTCTTGCTTCAGTCTCAGGGAACTTCTGTTTAGCCATAACAACAATATAA
>DAOWAL010000070.1 GCA_030634615.1 Candidatus Aenigmatarchaeota archaeon
AATAGCAAACGGGGTGTCGTACCAGCACGTCAAAGAGATGGGTCCGCTCCTCGGGGTGAAGATTGCCAAGCTAAATCTCACAAACCCCATATCAAAAAGTTTTGTTTCAAAGTTCCTGAAAGGACTCAGGACATGCATAGTTGTTGAAGAGCTTGAACCTGTTATCGAAGATTTTGTAAGAATGACTGCAAAAGACGTAAACCCATCAGTCGAGATACATGGAAAAGACATACTTACACCTGTAGGAGAATTCAGCCCGGAAATGGTCCACGACGCAATTGCTCCTTTTGTCAAGATAAAGAAAAATGATTTCATAAAACACGACAAACTTTTGAAAGGTCTGAAACTTCCTAAAAGGAAACCCGTGTTTTGTCAGGGGTGTCCTCACAGATCCACTTTCTACGCAGTGAAGAAGGTATTTGGAAAAGACACTGTATGGGCAGGAGATGTAGGATGCTATGTACTTGGAATGTTTGAACCGTTTGAGATGCAGGATTTCATGATATCGATGGGTGCAAGTCTTGGAATAACCCACGGTATAAAGAAGGTCAGCAAACAAAAAGCGGTCGTCTTCATAGGCGATTCGACATTCTTCCATAATGGAATGCCGGCACTCGTGAACATGAAAGTTCATGGAACAAAGCCACTTGTCATGATAGTTGACAACGGCATAACTGCAATGACAGGACATCAGCCTCATCCAGGATGTGATTTTGACGGGATGGGAGATGAAAGAACCCCGATAAAGATAGAAGATGTCGTGAAGTCTTACGGCATAAAAAATGTCAAAGTGGTGAACGCTTTCAACCAGAAGGAGATGCAGGCAACAATAAAAGAGTTTGCAGACAGCGGGGAACTCAGTGTCATAATAGCAAGGGCGGCATGCAGGCTTTACTTCAAAAAGATTATCCGGGCAAAGGGCAGGGAATTGCCGACATTTGATATTGCACCAGGAAGGGAAAAGGATGTTTACAAAATCGCAGATGAAATAGCATGTCCGGCAATCGTAAAAACCGGGAAACATGTAAAGATCAGGCAGGATCTTTGCTGGGGATGCGGGCTATGCGTTCAGGTGGCAAAGCCCGGAGCAATAATTCCAAGCAGGAGGAAGAAAAAATGACGTTCAATGTTTTACTCACGGGCGTAGGCGGAGAAGGTGTTCTGATAACATCGGTTATAGTTGCAAGGGCAGCTGCAATAGAAGGATATAAGATAAGTGGAACGCAACTACACGGGCTTGCCCAAAGAGGCGGTTCCATACCAACGCATGTAAGGTTCGGAAAAGAAGCATACTCCCCAATCATACCAAGGGGACAGGCAGATCTTATACTAGGTCTTGAACCAGTAGAATCTGCAAGATCATGTTACTTCGCAACTAAACAAAGAACAAATTTTGTTGTGGACACATATCCGCTTGTCCCGGTGTACACAAGCCTTCACGGACAGAAGTACCCCACAACAGAACAAATAAGGAAAATGATAGAACCGTTTGCAAAGAAAGTGATAATGGCAGACACTTCCCACATATGCGAGCAGAAGCTCGGGAATCCAATATACGGCAATGTCATGGCAATCGGCGTTGCATTGGCAAACGGGTTTTTACCGCTCAGCAAAAAATCAGTACTTGAGGCCATTAAGAATTCTGTAAGACATGGACTTGACAAGAACATGGAAGCATTCAGGATGGGAATGGAATACAGAGATTAATTTTAGAAAAACATTAGAAGTATTCTTAGGAATATTCCACCCATGACAATTGCGAAAACTATTTCAAATACTGTTATGAAGCTTGCTTTTTTCCATCCGATTTCCCTTACCAGAGCAGCAATTGTCGCTGCGCACGGAATGTAAAGCATGGTAACAAGAGTAAAGACAAGCATTTGCGTTTGCGTCATTGCAGCTGCAAGATTTGTTGTACCAAATAGTGTAACAAGCATTACAAGTGTAAGTTCCTTTCTAAGTATTCCGAATATGAAAGCTATACCAACAACAGCAGGAAGTCCAAGCCATGCAACGGTAATAGGCGACATTATATTTGATATCGGACCAAGCATTCCTGAAAACTGCATCATGTTAATCACAACTGTGCTGGCTATTATTATTGGAAACGCTATGTACACAAAATCCTTCATCCTGAACCAAGCCTGCTTTACCGTTGTCCTGAATTGAGGAACTCTCATGGAAGGGATCTCCATTATAAGACCTGTTGATTCTCCAGGCAGAGCATGGAATGCGATTTTACCTAAGATAAATATTATGGCGATGTCTATTGCGTAAAGTCCGATTGCCCACCATATACTAACATATCTTGCAACAAGACCCAGAACAACTGCTGTTACAGCAGCACAAGGAACAAGTGTTGCAACAAACACTGATATTAACCTTTCTCTGTGTGTTTCCATTACTCTGCAACCAAGACATGCTGGAACATTGCAACCAAAACCCATCATCATAGGTATGAAGGCTTTTCCATGTAAACCTATTTTATGCATTACATTATCCATTAGAAATGCCATTCTTGCCATGTACCCTGAATCTTCAAGTATACCGAATATCAGATAAAATGGTAAAATGTAAGGGATAACAACTGTAATTGCAGCAACTATCCCTTCAAACAGACTGGTTATCATCCCTGAAAAAATATTATCACCAAGAGCTGAACTGACAAGTCCTACAAATGACATTAATAATGTATCAAGTACGCCTGCAACAAAATCACCGAAACTGAACAATGATAAAAATATTGCAAATATAGCACCAAGCATTATTGGATATCCCCATATCTTGTGAGTAAGGATATCCTGAAACTTATCTGCAGTTGAGACATCTTTTTTAACTGATTCCTGGACAGTTTTTGCAATGTTTCCAATGACAGCATATTTTTCACATGACATCGCAGTCGGACAGGAATGCGTGTGCAATTTCTCTATACCTTTCGATACTTTTTTAACTTCACTAAGAACCTTACTGCTGGACACTTTGAAAATTTCTTTATCGTTTTCCAGCAGTTTTATGGCCGTCCATCTGGAAGGATAACCATTACTTTTAGGAATATGTTTTTCTACATTTTTTATGGCTTTTTCTATTTCCTTGCCATATGATATTTTCTTCGGTGTTTTATTTTTTTTGATGGCTCCTATTGCCTCTTCAATCGCTTCATAAACGCCAATTCCTTTCACAGCAACTGTTGGTACAACAGGAACGCCGAGAAGTTTTTTCAGCTTTTTTGAATTGATTGTTATTCCTTTCTTTTCAGCAATATCTATCTGATTTAGAACAATAACCATTGGAACATTGAGTTCGATTAACTGAAGCGTAAGAAAAAGGTTTCTTTCAAGAACTGATGCATCTATTACGTTTATTACAACATCGGGCTTTTCTTCAACAATATATTCTCTTGTTACGGTTTCCTCTATTGAATATGTTGAAAGCGAATATATGCCCGGAAGATCTATAACATCGATTTCGTGTCCTTTGAAATGAAATGTACCTTCGGCCTTTTCAACGGTTTTTCCAGGCCAATTACCAATGTGTTGATGAAGTTTTGTAAGATAATTAAACATAACGGATTTGCCGACATTAGCATTTCCGGCCAATGCTATCCTGAGCTTTTTGTTTTTACCACCGAGTTTGGCCCCACCACAATCTTTGCACGATGTATTACCATGACAGGAAAAGCACGCTTTTACCATATTACTCATCAACCTTAACATATATTTTTCTTGCCATACCTCTTCCTATGGCAAGTTTTGAACCTCTAATAAGTATTTCTATAGGCCCACCGAACGGAGCAGATCTTACAACAGAAATACTAGCTCCGGGTGTTAACCCTAGGTCTTCAAGTCTTTTTTTGGCACGCTGTCCTGTGTCTACTGAAACCATTTCAGCACTTTGACCCTGTTTTAAATCAACAAGCGCTATAACACCCTTTCTATAAGTTGGCGATGATATTTCCTTTTCTATAACTTCTTCAAGTTCTTTGGATACAGCATGCTCAAGTTTGCATGCTTCATCATGTATTTTGTTTTTCGATAATCCAATTTTTTCAAGGAATTTTTCTATAATCCTGTGTCTTCTCAGAACTGTCTTGCCAATTTTCTTTCCTTTTTTTGTGAGAACAACTCCTTTGTAAGGTTCGTAATTAAGATATCCCCTATCACCAAGTTTTTTGAGCATTTCAGAGACACTCGGTGCAGAAACATTGAGGAGTTTTGCTATTTGAGTAGTTGTCGGTTTTTCGCCTTTCTCAACTAGTCTGTAAATAACTTCCAAATATTCTTCAACATTTTCAGATTCTTTAGACTTCATAGAGTAATATTTAGGTACACCTAAATATATAAATGTTATAGAATGAAGGCTTGCCTGTATTTTTCCATTTTTTCATATTGCCGATTAATTCTTCTTTTTTCCAATATCATTGAATTTTTGTATTCATTAAGACTTTCTCCGTTCAATGTATACAATGATTTTCTTCCACTAACCGTCTCAGAAATCCATTTCTTTTTCAGGGCATGTTTTATTGCATTTTCCATGTTCAAGTCAGTAGGATCCACTCCAGCATACCATATGGCAAAACTTATTTCAGTATATTCGAAAGTTCTGCCCATGAGCTTCTCAACATCCATCTTTTCGGGTTCGTGAACGTCAATTAAGTAATGGTAAAAACTATCAAAATTCATTTTTTCGGGTTCAACAACAGGTGTTACCTTACCAAATGCCATAATTGAGTTTTGGCGATAAATTTTATAAACAAAGCCTTTCCATAAAACGCGAAAATTTTCTCAACATAGAGATAGATTTTATAAACTATGAAAATAATTCTTGACTACCAGTGTTATTGGAGGTGTTGGTATGACTAATCATCTTGAATTTTTGAAAGATGTCATAGACGATTTAAAAAAGGAGAATTTGTTCAGTGAACTGCCATTACTTAGTTCACAGCAACAAGCGAGAGTAAAAATAAACGGAAAGGATGTTTTAACACTATCCACAAACAACTATCTTGGATTTGCGAATCACCCTAGACTTGTAGAGGCTGCTAAGAGAGCTATGGATAAATGGGGATTTGGAACAGGCGCCGTGCGTCAAATCGCCGGAACAATGGATATACACAACGAAGCAGAGGAAGTTTTAGCCAAATTCAAGGGAACTGATGCTGCACTCATTTTTGTTGCAGGAATTGCTGCAAACAGGGGAACTATTCAGGCTCTTATGGGACCGGAAGATGCCATAATAAGCGACGAGCTCAATCATGGAAGCATAATAGATGGTGTCAGACTCACAAAATCCGAAAGAAAAATATTCCCCCACAAAGATATGGAAGGATTAGAAAAAGTCCTTAAAGAGACCCAGAACGCCAAGAGAAGATTAGTTGTTACCGACGGAGTTTTCTCCATGGATGGTGACATAGCACCACTTGACCAAATAACAGAATTAACTGAGAAGTATGATGCAATATTAATGGTAGACGATGCACACGGTGACGGTGTACTTGGAAAACAGGGAAGAGGAATAGTTGATCACTTCAATGTGCACGGAAAAGTGGATATTGAAATGGGAACACTTTCAAAAGCATTTGCATGTCTTGGTGGATACATTGCAGGTACACAGGAACTAAGAGATTACATGACAAACAGGGCAAGATCATTTATTTTCACAACAGCTCACCCAATGGCAATAACAGGCGCAATAATCGAAGCAATTAAAATGGTACAGGATGAACCTGAACATCACAAGAAACTGTGGGAAAATTCCAACTACTTCAAAGAAGGCCTGAAAGATCTTGGGTTCAATACTGGTGTAAGCGAAACGCCAATAACACCGGTAATTGTAGGACCAAGTAGTAAAGCTGCTGAGCTCAGTAAAAGGCTTTTTGACAATGGCATATTTGTAAAACCTATAGTATTTCCGCTTGTTTCAAAAGACACTGCCCGTGTAAGGAATATAGTAACAGCACAGCACACAAGAGAAGATTTGGATTTCGCACTTGAAACGTATACAAAAATCGGCAAAGAAATGAAATTAATATAGAACAAATATCATAATTTAATTTATGAATGTCAAAAAAGTCGATTCTGTCACGCTCAAAAAGGATTCTATTGTTTTTTTGTTTACTGAAGAGCAGATCTCCAGAAAGGGGAAAATGAACATCAAAAATGAAAAGGTATTAAGTTCGATCAAAGACCTGAAAAAGAAAGGCGATTTTAAGGGAGGAGCAAGCGAAGCATCATATTTCTTTATTGGAAAAACCCTTGTTTTACTCGTAGGACTCGGTAAAGCAAAAGAGGTAACCGGAGCAAAATTAAGAGCAATGGTCGGTAGAGCACTGCTTTCACCAAAACTTTCAAACCATAAAGAAGTGGAAATAGTACCAC
>DAOWAL010000094.1 GCA_030634615.1 Candidatus Aenigmatarchaeota archaeon
CACAGAATTTTGCAACACCTGAACCTGTAGGTCCTACACCCACGACCAAAACATCGTATTCCTTCTTGAGATTTTCAAACATAACAACACATTATTTCTTTATACTATTAAATCTTTTTAATATTGTGAATTATTTATAAAGTGATTTGTGGTTTTTATGTTTTTTGGAAAAAAACGTGGAAAGGGTAATAATGTTGCACTTTTTGTAGATGGACCAAATGTTATACGAAAAGAGTTTAACATAGATTTAGACGAACTTAGGAAACTTGCTGAAAAGTACGGAAGACTGTCAATAGGCAGGGTCTTTCTAAATCAGTTCGCTTCTGACAAGCTCATTGAAGCTATTGCGAATCAGGGACTTGAACCGAAGGTTGTGCTTGCAGGTGAATCCGCGTCTGATGTTGACGTTAGTGTTGCAGTTGATATAGTTACATCATCATTTGACAATAAAATAGATGTGATAGCGATTGCTTCACGTGATGCTGATTTTTTACCTGCCCTTCAGTTGGCAAAACAAATGGGTAAAATAATATTGGTTATCGGTATACATCCGGGTTTTTCAAAGGCGTTGCAGAATGTTGCTGATCATGTTGAAATACTTTCAAAAAATGGTTCCAATGCTACTAAGAGAAAGACTTGATTTGATACAAAAAGAGTTATCAATTGCTTGTAGAAAATTAAATATAACAGATGTAACTTTAGTTGGTGTGACAAAGAAGATCGATGCAAAAACAATTAAAGAAGCAATAGATTCAGGACTCAAAAACATCGGTGAAAACAGAATAAGTGAAGCTGAAAAAAAACTCCCGTCAATATCCGGAGTTACAAAACACTTGATAGGACACTTACAAGGTAACAAGACTTCTAAAGCAGTTGATCTTTTTGACATGATTCAGTCAGTTGATTCACTAAAGATTGCAAACAAGGTAAGTAATTGCTGCATAGAAAAAAACAAGGTAATGCCAGTTCTTGTTCAAATAAAAACAGACAAAGAAAAGGATTTTGGAATACTTCCAAAAGATATTGAAGAATTTATTATTAGAATATCTCAACTGGAAAGAATCAAAGTACAAGGCTTGATGACAATAGGTCCTTACTTCAGTGATCCCAAACAATCACGACCGCATTTTAAGGAAATGAAAGTACTCTTCGACAGTCTAAAAAGCAAAAACATTCCGAATGTTGAGATGCGCTATCTTTCAATGGGTATGAGCCATGATTATATTCAGGCCGTGGAAGAAGGAGCAAACATGGTAAGAATCGGTCAGGTAATTTTTGAAAAATAATTTTACATTCGTCTGAATAATTTTTCACCGAGTTTTGTGTGTTCTAAAATATTTTGAGGCATTAGCCTAAGAAACTGTCCACCCATATCTGGTTTATCGTTTCCGAGTTTCATTTCAGCCTTCAATATATTGTCACTATTTTTCATTCCAAGCAGCTTGCTTTGTTTTTCGGGAATATCTGTTCCCGTTTTCAGCTGTCCAAGTTTGTTGTCGATAATACCCATTAGGTTGTCTTTCTTTTCAAACATGTCTATTCTTGGAGCTGAGTAGAAAAGAAATAATTCTTTTTCCTGAAACGGCCATATCTTAAACATATTATTACCTTTTGATTATTGACACTTTCTCAATAAAAGTTCAAAGGTTCTTTATGAGATGAAGCAGTATCCCATTCTGTGCATGTAATCTGTTTTCTGCCTGATCAAATACTACTGACTGCGAACCATCTATTACCTGATTTGTTATTTCATGTCCTCTGTGTGCAGGTAAGCAGTGCATGACAATTGCATCCTCTTTTGCATGTTTTAGAAGTTCTGAATTCAACTGGTATGGTTGTAATTCCTTTATTCTTTTATCAGCACCTTCCTGTCCCATTGATACCCATGTGTCTGTGTGTATGACATCAGCATCCTTTATTCCCTTAACAGGGTCATGCTCTATTGTAATTGTACCTTTACCATGCTTTCTTGCCAAATCAACAAGTTCCTGTTCTGGCCGGTATCCGTCTTTGTCCGGGCATACCGCAACAACATTTGACCACATTTTTGAAAAGCCTATCATTGTGGAATTGAACATGTTAAATCCACAGTCACCGATGAACACGACTTTCAAATCTTCAAGTTTTCCCTTCTTTTCAATTACTGTTAACATATCTGCCATTGTCTGGCATGGGTGGAATTTTTCACTAAGTCCATTTATTATAGGTACTTTTGCATTCTCTATCATTGTTTCAAGATCACTGTGTTTGTTTACTCTTGCCATGATAGCATCGCAATATCTTTCAAGACATCCAACAGTGTCTCCTATTGTTTCGCCTCTTCCAAGTTGAGTTGTACTCATGTCAAGGAAAATTGAATGTCCTTTAAGACGTGTCATGCCTGCTTCAAAAGAAACCCTTGTTCTTGTCGAAGACTTCTGAAAAAGCATTGCAAGTGTTTTGTCTTTAAGATCCTCATTTATCTCACCCTTCTTCAATTTCAAAGAAAGATCGAGTATGTGCTTGATATCCTTTTCAGAATAATCCAGCAACGAAAGCATATGTTTTACCATTTAACCACCCCTAATTCTAAATAAACTTTTCCTTGAAATAATGTCTGTTAGCTTTAAAACTCTTTAGAATTTGCTAACCTCTTTGAGTACTTTCACAGCGTCTTCTATAGAATTGTAAACAGGAACTGAATCTCGCAAGAAGAATTGTATTTTCTTACAGTCGTCCGGTCCAGGCGTGCATCCAATCACAACTTTTCCGGTTTTCAGTCGCTTCAGAGCCTGAATATCAACCGCTTCGAGTAAGCACGATCTTAGTTGCATTATGAACAGAATCGAATCGACATTTCTGTCTTTTACAATTATATCCCCCATTTCTTTGAACCTGTCTCCATTTGCATCAGCTCTTATGTCAAGAGGGTTTATTGCATCAAGACCCGGGAATTTTTTCTCTATTTCCTTTTTTGTATTTTCTGATAAATCGGCAAGTTTTATGCCCATTTTATGGCACGTGTCAGATGCTATTATTGACGAACCGCCCGTGTTTGAAATTATTGCAACGTTTTTTACGTTTCTCTTTTTGTATCTTTCAAAGAGCATACCATAATTGAAAAGATCACTTATGCTCTCTGCTTCTATAACATTTGTCTGCTTAAACGCAGCAGAATATATTTCTGACTTTGTTGATAATGAATCTGTATGAGTTTCAGCACGTTCCTTTGATTTTTCAGAAGTGCCTGACTTAAGGACGATTATCGGTTTACTTGATTTGCCTGCTATTTCCATAAACCTTCTGGGTTCCTTTATGGACTCAAGATATAGTAGAATAGTCTTTGTTTTTTTGTCCTTTAGCATATACTCCAAAAGGTCGCATTCATTTGCATCTATCATATCTCCAACCCAGACAAACTTTGATGCTCCGACTTTATTTGATATCATATAATCAAGTAATGCGACACCAACTCCACCGGATTGGGATATTACAGATATGTGACCTTGTTTTAGATCAAATTCCCTCTCAAAAGTTGTATTGAGCTTATTTTCTGAATTTATCACACCGCACACTGAATTTGGACCAATGATATTGAATTTATTTTTGGAAATTTTGAGAAGTTGCTTTCTTTGCTCTGGACTAAACCCACCAGAAAGTATTATGAGAAATTTTGTTTTCAGGTGCTTTGATTCGCTTATTACATCTTTTGGAGAAAGCGAAATTATTGTCAAATCCGTGGAAGGGTATTTATGCATTTTTTCAATATCTGAAACAGCTCCATACCCTTCAAAATCGTGAAGGTTTAGGTACACCCTTCTGAATATTTCAGGTTTTACCATTATCGTTGAATGTTCTTTTTTAGACGATCCTATCAATAGAACGGATCTTGGGTAAAAGAGAGAATTGAAGTTCATATATTAAATAGGGGTTTTATAATTATATTATGAAAAAACTCACCGAGTTCGAGGCAAAGAAAATTCTTAAAAAATACGGTATTCCGGTAACAAAAGAAGTTTTAGCAAAAACACCTAATGAAGCTGCAAAACTTGCTAAAAAGATAGGATACCCTGTTGCAATGAAAATACAATCTCCTGACATGCTGCATAAAACAGATGTTGGTGGTGTTGTTTTGGATGTTAAAAACGATAAAGAAGTTTTGGAAGCATATGACAGGATAATAAAAAATGCAAAAAAACACGACAGTAAAGCAAAAATACTCGGTATAGTTGTTCAGGAAATGCTTGACATAAACGAAAGAAAATGCATAATAGGTTCTAACAAAGATCCACAATTCGGGCCAGTTATAATGTTTGGTCTTGGCGGAATTTTTGTTGAAGTTCTGAAAGATGTGAGTTTTAGAATAATACCAATTGAAAGAAAAGACGCAAAGGAAATGATTTCTGAAATAAAAACATACGAAATTTTAAAAGGTGTAAGAGGCCAAAAACCAATCAATTTCAAAGCACTTGAAGACACTTTATTAAAAGTATCAAAAATGGTATGGAAAGAAAAGAACCTAGACGAGCTTGACATAAATCCTCTTTTTGTAGGAGAATGGGGCGTAAAGGCAGCAGATGCCAGAATGATTTTTAAATAAAACGAATGCTTCTGATCATTATTGTGAATTTGAAATGTTTAAACATTTACTCATAAAATTTGTCTAATTTATTAACTAAGTAAAATTAATTAATTATATGGTGGGATTATCTTAAAGGATTCTAAGCTTAGATCAGAGATAAAAAAAAGCGATATACAAAGGAGCATGAAGGAAAAGGATGTGATTCTTGTTCTTGTCCCAAATACAAAATATTCTGAAAAAATTATAGAGATATCAAAAATGATGTCAAACGTTAGCAAGAGAATATGTTATGTTAGCCTAAACAGACCATACAAAACACTAGTTAATGATTTTGCGAAAAAGAAAATAAATATAGATGAATTCTTC
>DAOWAL010000125.1 GCA_030634615.1 Candidatus Aenigmatarchaeota archaeon
AAAAAAATATACTGTTCTTATTACCGAAGAGGGTAAGAATAATACAGTTGTAGGAAGGGCAGAAAACTACAAACCTGTTGTAATCAAAGAAGATGCAGGAATCGGTGAGTTTGTATCTGTCGTTATAAATGATGCAGCTTCAACCTATCTTGTCGGAAAACTTATATAGAATCATAAGATTTGCAAGCATGTGGAAGGGATGATCAGAGTAGCGATAAATGGTTTTGGAAGAATAGGACGAAACACCTTACGTGCAGCGTTAGGGCATTCTCAATATAGAAAAAAATTTGAAATTGTAGCAATAAATGATCTTGGCAACACCGAGATACTTGCTCATCTTCTCAAATACGATTCAATCTATGGAAAATTTGATGGTACGGTATCTATCAAAGATAATGGACTAGAGGTTAACGGAAGAACCATAAGCTTTTTCTCACAAGTTAACCCCTCGAAGCTACCGTGGAACAAATTAGACATCGATGTTGTTATAGAATCGACTGGCATATTCCGCACGCGAGATGGGGCATCAAAACATCTAGAAGCAGGGGCGAAAAAGGTTCTTATCTCAGCACCAGCGAAAGAACCAGATATCACCATTGTATTAGGAGTAAACGAACAGCTATACGATGCAGAAAAACATAAGATAATATCCAATGCATCATGCACAACCAATAGCCTTGCTCCACCGGTAAAAATTTTAAACGATACTTTTGGGATTAAACAAGGATTCATGACCACAATTCACTCATATACTGGTGATCAACGTATCCTTGATTTCCCACATAAAGATTTAAGACGAGCACGTGCTGCTGCTGTTTCGATCATCCCAACCACTACCGGAGCTGCAAAAGCAGTAACACTTGTTATCCCTGAACTCAAAGGAAAACTTGATGGAATGGCAGTCCGCGTTCCTACCCCTGATGGCTCATTAACAGATTTAACCTGTCAATTAAAAAAAGATGTTGACAAGGATGAAATTAACTCTGCTTTGAAGAAAGCATCTGAAAATAAATTAAAAGGAATCATGCAATATTCTGAAGAGCCATTAGTATCCACTGATATCATCGGAAATCCACATTCTGCAATTATTGATGCGTTAAGCACAAAGGTACTGAGAGAACATGGGAATTTTATCAAAATACTTTCATGGTATGATAACGAATGGGGATACTCCTGTCGAATTGTGGATCTCATAAACTATATGTTCAACTCTAATTCATCAGTAACTAAAAATGGTGAACCTGTAAGGGTTATATGTTAATCTCTTTTTAATGATAATACAGCATATTTGTAACAAAACTATATGTTTAAATAAACACTTATGATATCCGGTTTTGCAGAGGTTTTATGTTATGAAAGAGTACAATACACTTGATGATTTTAATGTAGAAAATAAAACTGTTCTGTTAAGAGTAGATTTCAATATGCCCTTTGATAAACACACTTTAGACTTTTTCGACACGACTCGAATCGAAAGAGTACTTCCTACAGTTAAGGAGCTCATAGAAAAACATGCAAAAACAATCATCTTGGCACATCAAGGACGGCAAGGGAGCTGGGATTTTACAAATCTTGAAAAACATGCAAAAGCACTAGAACATCTGCTTGGAAAAGAAGTCAAATATTGTGATGACATATATGGTGAAGAGGCTCAAAACGCTATTAAAAGCTTACAAAACGGTGAAATTTTACTTCTTGGAAATGTTAGAAAATTTGATGGTGAAACGGAAAAAAAATCTGCAGAAGAACACGCACATTCAGAGCTTGTTCAAAACTTATATCCGCTTGCTGATCTTTTTGTAAATGATGCTTTTGCTGCGGCCCATAGACCTCAATGTTCACTTATTGGTTTTACAACAGTCTTGCCATCATGTGCCGGACGGCTTTTAGAAAAAGAACTTACTACTCTAGGTGAAATAATTCAAAGTCCTGAAAAACCCTCTGTCTTCTTATTTGGCGGTGCCAAATTCTCTGATGTAATTGTAACAATTGAGCGTTTACTTGAAAACAAAACTGCTGATAAAATAATACTAACCGGACTTCCAGCAAACGCTTTTTTAAAAGCAGAAGGAATTAATTTGGGAGATAAAAATGAAGAAATGCTTGCAAAAGAAGGATCTCCTGAAAACTACGATGAAATCAGAAAACTATTAGCAAAATATAAAGACAGTATATATCTACCGTTGGATTTCGCTCAACAAGAAAATACAGCCAGAAGCGAGATAGAGGTCTCTGAATTACCAACAAATTACAGTCTTTTTGATATTGGTGAGAAAACCATAGAGAATTTCAAAAACATTCTTTCTAATGCCAAAACTGTCTTTTTATCTGGACCGTGTGGCGTCTTTGAAAATCCAGCTTTCATGAAAGGAACAAAAGAGATCTTTACATTTGTCGCGAATTCTGACGTGTTTTCTATTGTTGGAGGCGGGCATACAGTTGCAGCAGTAGAACAACTAGATCTTGATAACAAAATATCTCATATCAGCACAGGTGGCGGATCACTTGAAAAATTTATGATGGGTGAGAAATTACCTGTTGTTGAAGCTCTAAAAGAGGCTAAAAACAGAACTTTTTAGGAAAACAGCAAAAGGAAATGGTCAAATATCAATTTTGTTTACACAGTTGCTGGTAAGGGCTGGTAGATCAGCGGAAGATCGCCACCTTCGCAAGGTGGAGGCCACGGGTTCAAATCCCGTCCAGTCCACTGATATTATTTTTTTAATTTGTCAGAACATTGTTTACATATTAGACCATGAAGTCTGTGATTTTTTAAATCGCAGATGGGGAAATATCCACGGCAGTAACCACAATGTCTTCTGTTTTCATTTTTACTTGACATTTTTCCCTCGAAATATCAAGGTATATTTTTGAATTTTTCTGAAGCTGGCTCTCCTTCTATACCCCAGTGTGATTTAGGGATTTCATGCACAATTACTTCAACAGCACGAGCAGGGATACCTAAATCAACAAAGACTTTAGTGATTCCTTCAATCACATTTTTGGCTTTTTCTTCTCCAAAACCTTTCCAAACATTAACGTGTACAACAGGCATTTTACTCCCTCAAATTAAAATCTTAAAACAAGAATTGGTTTATAAAAAGATGGTTTTAAAATATATCCTATCGCAACATTTAAATTCTTTTCTGATTATCATTACCTATGAGATATGAAATATTTGCAGCAGGCATAAT
>DAOWAL010000064.1 GCA_030634615.1 Candidatus Aenigmatarchaeota archaeon
CAATTTTTTCATAAACGATTTTCTCATCACCGGACAATGTTTTCAAATTATCGTCCCACTTGTTTTTATCCACTTCATTTGTTTCTGGTTTACCGCCATAGAAAATTAAGAATATTCCTATTATGAAAATAATTGCAGATACTACATAGCCAACATAGGATTGATTGATTACCTCTATATGAGGACATTCCTGATAAGTTTGGCCACATACAATAAGTCCACTATCTATTATATCTAGAATAGTTGTTGAAAAATTGTATATTATCAATGATAATACTATACTAAAAATTATCAAAATCACACCAATGTATTTTGTGTTAATTTTCATATCCATACTCAAATATTGAGAAAAGTGCTTAAATAAATCAGGAATTAAAATTCCTGCTTACTCCCATCTATTTTGATCACATACTTCTTAATAGGTATCACTTTTCCCGACTCCTCCATGGCATTTTCAATTAAGCGCAATAGTCCAGAACAGCACGGAACTTCCATTACCGCAAGAGTTATGCTCTTTATGTCGTTATGTTTCATTATTTCCGCAAGCTTCTCCGCGTAAAATTCCGTATCATCAAGTTTGGGACAACCCATAATGACCGTCTTATCCTTGATGAAGTCCTGATGAAAATTCGCGTAGGCAAATGGTACACAGTCTGCTGCAATCAGGAGATCTGTGCCCTGTAAATATGAAGCGTTTGTAGGAATCAACATTAACTGAACAGGCCATTGTTTAAGTTCTGACTGTTGTCTCCCCACCGGACCAGACGGTTTTTTCTCAGTGTCTCTGAGATCCTTGACATCAGAACCAGGGCAAGCACAAGGAACGCTCTTTTTCTTTGGTTCGTCTCTTTTTACTTCTATTCCTTTTTCTTTTAGGAATTTCAAAGCTTCATTCAAAAATCCCTCTTCTCCATGTTCTTCTAAATGCTCAAGGTGTGCCTTTATTGTGTTGATGCCCTGTTTAACAATGATTTCCATTACCTTTCTTTCATTGTATGGTTCTGCCTCTCTTTCTATTGTTTTTATGGCCCCCTGAGGGCAATGACCTATGCATGCACCAAGACCGTCACAAAATAAATCGCTGACGAGTCGTGCTTTGTTGTCTATTATCTGAAGCGCCCCTTCAGGACAATTTGGAATGCACTGGCCACAACCATTGCACTTATCTTCGTCAATCTCAATTATCTTTCTCTTAACCATATCAACCACTCAACGTTAGGATAAAACTCGTGTTCTCTTCTGCTTTCAACGAATGAACAGCATTTTTATCCATATATATCATTACTCCTGGGACCATTTCTATTTCCTCGCCTTCTAAGACAAATGTTCCTTTGCCTTCAATTACATACACGCTTCCTTCTTTTGTTGACGTGTGGTCACCAATTTCTGTGTCAGCGGCCATGGAAAATAATGTAATATCCATACCACTGGTTTTTTTGATGTGTTTACTGAGTACACCCTTACTTGGGTACTCTAGCATATCCTTTATGTTTGTAAATTTTTCAATCATAATATCATCTCCAAATATTTTCAATAATCGTCACTATCAGTATCTTCAGCAGAAATGTCATAGGAAGGTTTTTGTTCAAACCCTTCAAGCAGTATAACCATTTCCCTGACAGTTTTTTCATGATGTCCTTCTTCCTTTGCAAGTTCAGTGAAAAGTTTTTTGATTTCTTCGTCATTTACTGATTCAGCCAGTTTAGCGTAGTTTTCACCTGCGGATATTTCCATTTTCAGGATTTCTCTGAGGTGGGAAAGCATGTCTCCGCAAAGATCATTAATATTCATCTTTTTCCTCCCACTTGAGTTTTATCCGCAGCTCTTTCATGAGTTTAAGATGTCTTCTTGATCCATTCAAAAGACCTTCAAAGCCTGTTCTAAGTTTTCTAATGGTGTCTTCATCTGCAAAGTTTGCGTGTTTTGATACTGTTACGTTTAAAGATGCCAGATTTTCAACAAATTTGTCTTCGACACTCACTACTTCTTCTATTTCTCTCATCAGATCTTCTTTTTTCATAACAACTGCACTCTAAGCTTTCCAATGTCCGTGAACACTGCAATATTCTCTGACAATAGGGTTTTGTACATTTACTGTGAACTCTGCTTCTGGAGCTTCTCCTGGTTTTAGGAATTTTCTGTGAACCTGTCCATCAGCTATCACTTCGATCCACTCGATGTAATGACTCTCTTCCATTGGATGTTCAACAGAACCAACTTTTACTTTAATTCCATTTGCTGTTTTTTCAACTACAGGAACGTGTTTTTCCTGACCCATATCTTCTGTTTTTTCTTGTAGTAGTTTCATGGGTTGTCCACAGCACACGAGTTCACCGACTCCTGAATGCAAGACTTCAACCATGTTTCCGCAAATATCACATTTGTATACCTGATTTATTTGTGTCATATTATCTAACCTCCACTCTTCTTAACAAAAAGTCCACACCAGCATCTTCCTTCTTTGGCCCATATTTCCTGAACTTTGAAGTTGCATGGACATATTAATGTTAAATCTGTCTCTTTTGTACCATCCCTCAGTCTACATGGACAAAGTTTGAGTCCATGCTTTTCTTCGTTTGCAAGCACTCCCTTTGCAACCATGTCAACTAGTTTTTCATCTGGGTTAAGCACAAAGTCGTTGTTTTCAGCGAACTTTTTCCAGACTCTTTTCAAATCATCTTCGTTCATAATCCCATCACTGAAACTGCTTCCTTTTCCTCAATTTCAACGTACGCGTCTTTGACTTTACACGTCGAGCAAATTTCCGGCGGGAAAAACCCGTAGTGAACGTCATTGCACACATTGCATCTGAAGAATTTTTTATCACTCATTACTTGAGCCTCTCTTCAGAGAGATGTAAATGATCTGTCTCTACTTCGACAAACGCCTGGAAAATCTGTTTAACTCTTGGGTTTTCGGATTCTGATGCCGCTTTGCTATAGAACTCTATTGCTCTTGTTTCCCGTGCATGAGAATCTTCAAGATTTTCCTTGTTTTCTACATGACACTGATCGTTTCCTTCTGGAACGCTGTCAAGCTTCAGTATCTTTCTCCAAACACTTGCATGCTCTGCTTCAACCTTACCAAGTGCCTTGAATAACAGTTTCCCTTCCGGGCCGTCTGTCTTTTTTGCAGCACAAAAGTAAAATGCAGCGTTGCTTATTTCTACCTTAAGCGCATATTCAGCATTTTTCTTATCCTTTTCATTAAGTTCCACGTCAAAATTTACCTCTGCATTCTTTGATTCCTTTATGTATTTTGCTTTAGCTCCGCAAAACGGACAGTTTGCCGGTGGACATTCTCCTATGTAAGGATCACCGCAAATTTCACATCTCCAAAGTTTAACCATTGATATCACCCTCTTTATTCTACTTTACTAAACATTTCACTACCTACGCCACATATTGGACACTTATCAAGGGCATTCCCCTCAACAGTGTTTCCGCATACTTGGCAAACATGAATATCACCCGATTCCATGTCACTTCCTGATTGTATGCTTGATAATGCCTTTTCATAAAGACTTGCGTGTATTTTTTCAACATTATTTGCACTGGAAAAATTTAACTTAGCAGCACTGTTTCCTTCTTCTTCTGCTTCCCTGATCATCTGAGGATACATTTCCGTGAATTCATGAGTTTCGCCGTTTATTGCCTCTTTTAGATTTTCTTCTGTTGACCTTACTGCATTTAATGTTCTCAAATGATTCAGTGCATGAACTGTTTCAGCTTCTGCTGCTGCTCTAAATAACTTTGCAGCTTGTTTAAACCCGTCTTCATCTGCTTTTTTTGCAAATGCTAAATATCTTCTGTTTGCCTGACTTTCGCCAGCAAACGCTGCCTTTAAATTTTCTTCTGTTTTTGTCATACTATCACCTTATTTTGAATTTTCAAGTTCCTTTTCTAAAGCTTCTTTGTCGAAACCAACAATTATTTTTCCGTTAATTTCGATTTGTGGAACTCCTGTCTGTCCTGATTTTTTGATCATTTCCTGTGCTGCTTCATGATTTACAGAAACATCCACGTCTTCAAATTCCACTCCCTTGTTTGTAAGGAATTCCTTTACCATATTACAATATGGACATGTTTGTGTTGAATATACTTTTACTTTTGCCATAATTTCACCTCTTTTTAACCCCACTATTGTCTTTGACAATTTCGGGCCTTTTATTGTTTTTTGCACGCTTATTTTCGTGTTTACAGTTACCATAAAATATCACCTGAACACCAGATGGTACAAAGTCGGTCGATTTGATTTTTTTGAGTGCGTATTCTGAAATTTCTTTTTGGAAAACGTCAAGTATTTTACCACATTTTTTACACACACAATGCTGATGTTTTCCCATGTCAGCATCAAAACGGAATTCACCGTTTATTTCAAGTTTTACTATTTTCCCGTCTTCAGAAAGGCAGTTTAAGTTTCTGTAAACTGTTGCAAGTGTAATAGAAGGGATATCTTTTTTTACAACATTGTAAACCATTTCTGCCGTGGGGTGGGTCTTGACACTTTTCAAATGTTCAAGTATCTTCATTTTCTGAACCGTCATTCTTTTCTTAACACATTTCTCTGTTTTCACACAATCACCGTAAAATACTTTATTATTCTCTTATTGATAATTATTATTAATAGATATTGATTACTGATATATAAAGTTATCGGTACTTTTGACTAATCTCGGGGGCGAATCCCTAAAGTAAATGTTTATTAAATATTTTTTAATGTTCTGAATTTAATTATAATTTATGAAAACTCTAAACATTTACGCAAATGTTCTGAAAAGCAGATTATTATCACATACGCCTCTGGTACTTTCGCATACTATTACCTCACTATGTAATTGTAGATGTAAAACATGTGATTTATGGAAAAAATCACCTGAATATAAAAAAGATTTATCCAAGGAAGAAATTTTCAGAATGATCGAAAATGCGAAAAAGGCAGGAATCATAGCATACACTGCTTGGGGAGGAGAGCCATTATTACGCAAAGATCTGCCAGAAATATTGAAATTTGCAAAAGAGCAAGGACTTTTCACATCGATAATCACAAATGGTTTCCTGTTAGAAAAAAGATACAATGAAATACTACCATTTCTTGATTTTATGGTGGTATCCATCGATTCAAATGACGATCTCCACGATAAGATGCGTGGAATTAAAGGATTAAGAAAAAAAGCGATAAAAGGAATAGAATTGTGTAAAGAGAGTAATACAAAAATACTAATCAATACTGTGATAAGTAATCTAAATTTAGATAAAATAGAAGGTCTGTTAAAACTCTCTAAAGAATTGAATGTTCCTATAACGTTTGAACCTATGGAAATAAAGGAAGGTTATAATGAACAGTTCAGACCTACCGAAGAAGAGTTAAAAAAGGCATTCTCGGAAATATTAGAATTTAAAAAATCGGATTATCGTATAGGGGCATCTTCTAAATATTTAAAGAATTTCACTGAGCAAAAAAAATATGTCTGCCATGCACCGAAATTTTTTATAACTGTGGGTACTCAAGGGGATATTTCTTCATGTGGATGGAATTATTGGAAATCTTGGGGGAATGTAAAAAACGAGCAGTTCAATGAAATATTTAAGAAAAACGATTTTAAGGATTTCTGTAAAAAAACTGAAAAATGCAACAAATGCGATGTTTCTTGTGTTGTTGAAGCATCAATTGCTTATGCCCTAAACCCTTTATTTTTCTTAGATAAATCAAAAAATTTCTTATAGAAAATTTTGTTAAAAAGAAAAAAGTGCTCCCGCCGAGCGAAGAATGAGTTGTTCATGATAGGCAAGACTTTTACTCTCATTCTGGATTCGTGGTTAATAAGTTTTGTTTGTTTCAACCAATCATTCATTTGTAATATACCGTGAAAATTTACTTAAAATGTATTCACTACTATTATTATATGGCACCTATGCAAAATTATTCTTTAATTTTGCGGCGTGCAGGTCCGGCTGGACTTTCGTTGGCAAGTGAACTATCGGATTCAAAACTGAAAATACTGATTTTAGACAAAAAGGAAAATGCGGAAGATGTTTCATATAATACTTCTGGAAGTTTTATTGACAATGATGAGTGGAATATTCCCTCTGCAATTTTTAATCCAATCGATGAAGTGTATATTTGTTCTAAGAATGAAACAACGATAAAAAAGATAAATGCATGCATAATAGACCGAAAAAAGCTTTTACGTTTTTTTGAAGAAAAATCGAGAAAGAATAAAAATTTTGATATTATTTATCGTGCAACTGTTGGGGAGGTTAAATGCAATACCAGTGAAATAAAATATATCACATATTCAAAAGATGGAAAGAAAAACCAAGTTACTGCAAAGATTTTTGTTGATTGTTCTGGCCTAAGTGCAATTCTTGGGAAAAAGATGAAAATTGCACCTCCCGATCCCCCATTAGGTTTTGGTGTAGAATATTTGGTGCCATTAAAGAAAGATGTTAATGTTGCTGACATAATTGTCGGAAACGATATAGGTGGTTATGGGTGGATATTCCCAAAAGACAAAAAAACTGCTATAGTGGGATGCGGTAGTCTTTTCAGAGAGGAATTTCCAAATGTGGAAAAAAGACTAAAAAACATGTGGAAAATCAAAAGAGTTTCCGATCATTGTGTCTATAAACCACTTGAGAGAAAGTCTTCGCTTATCAGGGTAGGAGGAAATCTTGACAGCTATGTTAAATCAAATCTTATCATAATTGGCGATTCTGCTCTTCAGTGTAATCCTTTACTTCATGAAGGAATACGTTTTGTTATGACTGCCTCAAGAATTGCGTCAAAATGGATAAAGTGCGCATTGGAAGTTAGCGATTTTAGCTTACTTGAAAATTACGACAAAGAGTGGAAAAAGAAATACCGCCAGAAATATAAAATAGCTTCGAAACTTCGGGA